>JBLHLO010000006.1:0-18905 GCA_047621105.1 Alphaproteobacteria bacterium | reverse complement strand
ACCAGCGCGATATGCGGCGCACCACCTGCCGTGAACAGCCCGTTCACTCTTAAGGTATCTATGCCGCTGCTTTAGGCCGCCATGCCAGCGACCCAGCCGCTCGCCCAGGCCCATTGAAAATTGTATCCGCCGAGCCAGCCCGTGACATCGACGGCTTCGCCGATCACATAAAGGCCCGGCACGGCATTCGCCTGCATCGTCTTCGATGATAGGGCGGTGGTGTCGATGCCGCCCACCGTTACTTCAGCCTTTGCATATCCCTCTGATCCGGTTGGGGCCAGCCGCCAGTGATTAAGCATCTCGCCCAGGCGCGCGAGGTCACGGTCGGCAATTGCACCGACCGGGCCTGATAGGTGGTGGTTTTCGACCAACGCATCGGCAAGCCGTTTTGACAGAACCTCGCCCAGCACCGTCTGAATTGCCGAACGGGGTTTTTCCTGCTTGCGCTCGGGTAGAAATTTCAGGCCATCGATGCCCGGCAATAGATCAATTTGGATCTCGTCCCCTTCGTGCCAGTAGGACGAGACCTGCAAGATTGCCGGGCCCGACAAGCCGCGATGGGTAAAAAGCATGTTTTCCCGAAATGCGCCGGGACCGCAGCGGGCGATGACATCAACCGCTACACCGCTCAGGGGGCGCATGAGGTTGAGGTCCTCATTGGAGAAGGTGAGCGGCACAAGCCCGGGCCGCATTTGCGTAATGGGCAGGCCAAAGCGTTTGGCAATCTGATGTGTGAAATTACTGGCACCCATCTTGGGGATCGAGAGCCCGCCGGTAGCGAGCACGACTGCCTGTGCGGTGAAATCACCGTGGTTTGTTGTGATGTGAAAGCAGTCAGGCTTGGTGATATCGGTGATGATGTGTTGAAGCCTGATATCCACATTCCCTGCCGCGCATTCATCGGCCAGCATGCGGACGATGGCCTTCGCTGAGCCATCACAGAACAGCTGACCCAGCGTTTTCTCGTGATAGGGAATGCGGTGTTTCTCAACCAGGGCAATGAAATCGTGCTGGGTATAGCGGGCTAGCGCGGACCTGCTGAAATGGGGGTTCTCGGAATAAAACCGATCAGGCGCACATGCGAGGTTGGTAAAATTGCACCGCCCACCGCCCGAGATAAGGATTTTTTTGCCGGGCTCTGTGGCGTGGTCGAGAAGCAGGACCCGCCGCCCACGCGCGGCGGCGGTCGTGGCGCACATGAGGCCGGCGGCCCCGGCGCCTACGATCACGACATCAAATTCTGTGGCTTTAGCCGTCAACCGGCCCTCTTTTCTGATTGCATGTATCGGTTTTGAGGATCCATAGCATATCTTACGCTGTGGACAGAGAACATGAGGCCCGGCTTACTGTTCTCGCCGCTTGTGAGATATTGCGCTAGTCTCCCCGCGCATGGCATCGGGCGGTAAATGGCCGTTTGATATAACGGAGAAATACCCATGGTGAGGCCCCGCCTCCCTTTCAGGCGTTTATTATTGGCCACGTTGATGCGTGGACTGCCCGGGCTTGCGGTCATGGCTATTCTTGCCGTCCTCGGTTTAATTGCGCCGCTGTGGGCGATTTTGGGAGGTGTTGGTTGCATCATCCTTGCCGCATTTTTCGCCATCCCGATCGCGCGTGACCTGGCGGCGCTATCGGCGCATGCCGATGCGCTCGCGCGCGGACCGGACGCAGCACAGCCCCAACTTTCCAACTGGCCACCGGCCTCGGAACTGGCCGCCGCCATGGGCCGCATCGCCCGCGAATCCGAACGCCGGCATCAGCTTGAGTACGAAGGCACGATGGCTAGTCAACTGGTGTTTGACAGCCTGCCGCAGCCGTTACTGGTGCTCGATGCTGCGTGCCGGGTGGTGTCCGTTAACCGCCAGGGGCGGGAATTGATTGGCTTTGACCCCACGGGCAGTGATATCGCGACCGCGATCCGCGACCCGCGGGTCCAAGGTGCTATCAAGGCGGCGCTCGCTGACAAGAAAAATCAGACCGTGAATCTTACGGTATCTGATCCAGTAGATCGCTTCTTTTCGGTTGAAATTGTGCCGTTCGCCCGACCTACCGAAAATGGTGCGGCGTTGCTTATCGCCCTTTACGACCTCACCGAGCGCCAGCGTACAGAGCAAATGCGGGCTGATTTTGTCGCCAATGCCAGCCATGAACTGCGTACGCCCCTGGCCAGTCTGATTGGCTTTATTGAGACCCTGCGAGGGCCGGCCCGCGATGATGCCGAAGCCCGGGAGCAGTTCCTTCCCCTTATGCACGAGCAGGCTCAGCGCATGGCGCGGCTGGTGGAAGACCTATTGTCGCTTTCGGCAATCGAACTTGACGAGCATACGGTGCCGAATTCTCTTGTTGATGTTGTTTCTATGGTCGCCAGGGTAACGACCACATTGCAACTTGAAGCGCAGAAGAAGAATATAAAAATCGTCACCGAAGCAGACGAAAATCTGCCACCAGTGACGGGTGATGCGGATCAATTGGTGCAGCTCTTTCAAAACCTCGTCGACAATGCCATCAAATACGGTCGCGACGGCGGTGAAGTCCGCGTTACCATCCACCATGAAACGGAAATTCCCCCAGCCCTTGAAAAGGTAAGCCGTGAACGCGGGGCTGTAGGCGTTTTGCGCATCTGTGTGGTTGATCAGGGTGAGGGGATCGCCGCTGAGCATTTGCCGCGGCTGACGGAGCGTTTCTACCGCGTCGATGCGGCACGGTCACGTGCTGTCGGGGGCACCGGGCTTGGGCTCGCGATTGTCAAGCACATCGTCAACCGCCACCGGGGACTCCTCACAATTGACAGTGAAAAGGGCGTCGGCTCGACTTTCGCCGTCGTTTTGCCGGAAGGCATGACGACCCAGACAGCGCGCGGAACCGCCGCTGCCAAGGGGTGAATCACTGCTCCCTTTGCAATAGGGCGGCGTGTCACAGAACTGTCATCTAACTGTAGTAATCATGACATGGGTCGCCGTTAGAGTCCCCCCGTGAGCCGCCACCCGGCTCGTTCAAACTTTGTTTCACGGGGACCTAGCGTCCAAATAATTGATGGAGCCTATGACATGATGAAGAAAACCCTCGCCCTTGCCGCCGTAGCCATGATTGGCTTGGCTGGTGCGGCTCAGGCCCGCGACCAGATCCGTATCGTCGGATCTTCCACCGTTTTTCCCTTTGCGACCAAGGTTGTCGAGGAATTCGGCAAAACCACCAGATATAAGACCCCGGTGATCGAATCGACCGGCTCGGGCGGCGGGATCAAGCTGTTCTGTTCGGGCGTCGGCGTCGGTACGCCGGATATTACCAATTCCTCGCGCCGCATCAAAGCTTCAGAGGTCAAGAAATGCGCCCAAAACGGCGTTGCCGCCATCACCGAAGTCAAGATTGGTTTCGATGGTATCGTGCTTGCCAATTCCAAGAAGTCGCCGGTCTTTAAGCTGACCCGCAAGGAAATCTTCATGGCTCTGGCCAAGGAAGTGCCCATGGGCGATAAGATGGTCAAGAATCCCTACAGCAACTGGAAGCAGATCAACGCTTCGCTGCCAGATATCAAGATCGAAGTGCTGGGCCCGCCGCCAACATCCGGCACCCGCGACGCCTTCGTCGAGCTGGTAATGGAAAAGGGTGGTTCCAAGTTCAAGGAAATCAACGCCATTAAAAAGAACGGTAAAATGTTCAAAAATGCCACGCACAGCATCCGTGAGGACGGCGCCTTCATTGAGGCGGGAGAAAATGACAATTTGATTGTCCAAAAGCTTGAGGCGAACCCGAATGCCATCGGCATCTTTGGCTTCTCATTCCTTGACCAGAACAAGGACAAGATCCACGGCAGTATCGTTGAAGGCAATGCGCCAACCTTCGAAAACATCGCCGGTGGCAAGTATACGATTTCGCGTTCTCTCTACTTCTACGTCAAGAATGCCCATGTCGGTAAAATCCCGGGCATTGATGCCTATGTGAGGGAATTCACTTCTGAAAAGGCTTGGGGTGAGCTGGGGTACTTGGTGGAAAAGGGGCTGATCCCTCTTCCGCAGATGGAACGCGGGGCTGTGTCCAAGTCCGCGCGGGCGCTTAAGCCATTGTCCATGTAAGCTTACCTAAAGACCGGTGGGCTATCCCACCGGTCTTTTTGTTTTTCTTCCTAATCTTTCCTCTTTGCAGCCCGGATCGGAATTTTCATGAATACCCTGGCCCTTGCCACCGTCATTGTGCTGATCGCACTGGGGGGGTTTTACGTCGGCCGGGGGCGGGCACTCAGATTGGCAGGGGGTAATATTCGCTCCCTGCATTCGCTCCCCGGGTATCATGGGTTCTATGTGACGCTTTGGTGTGGCCTGCCGACGCTGGTGTTGCTGCTGATTTGGTTTGCGTTTGAGCCGGTTATCATCCGCCATCTGGTGATTGCTGATCTATCTGTTGCTTTGCGGGAACTGGCACCAGGGCGGCTTGCGCTTCTCTATAATGATATCCGCAACACTGCGGAGGGAGCGGTAACCAGCAGCGCCGCAGATGCCGCGGTTCAGTCAGCCGCGGTTCATTACATGCGCCTCAAGGAAACCGGGCAATGGGCGGTGACGGCGCTGGCGCTGGCTATCGCCGCCGCCGGGTTTGCTTACGCACGGGCCCGCATCGTGCCGGCGTTGCGCGTGCGCCCCCGGGTTGAAAAAGTCGTCATGGCGACGCTGATTCTCTGTTCCACTCTCGCTATTTTTATCACCATTGGTATTGTCCTGAGCCTTTTGTTCGAATCGATCCGATTCTTCGAAAAAGTATCCATTATGGAATTTCTGTTCGGTCTTCAATGGTCGCCGCAGACGGCACTACGCGCTGATCAGGTTGGTTCCTCAGGCGCTTTCGGCGCGGTGCCTGTGTTCACAGGCACGCTGTTGATTACCTTCATCGCGATGTTGGTCGCCGGGCCGATCGGATTGATGAGCGCTATTTACATGGCCGAATACGCAAGCCCCCGTACCCGTGCCTGGGTTAAGCCGGTGCTGGAGATTTTGGCTGGTATTCCCACCGTGGTGTTCGGTTTCTTCGCCGCCTTGACGGTGGCCCCGGCTATCCGGGTGGCGGGCCAATGGCTAGGTCTTGATGTTGCTTCTGAATCGGCATTGGCGGCTGGTTTAGTTATGGGCATCATGATTATCCCCTTCGTGTCCTCGTTATCTGACGACGTCATCAATGCTGTGCCCCAAACTATGCGTGACGGTTCTTATGCCTTAGGGGCAACGAAATCCGAAACCGTTCGGCTTGTCCTTATACCTGCTGCCCTGCCGGGCATTGTTGCCTCGTTCCTGCTGGCGGTGAGCCGGGCGATCGGCGAAACCATGATCGTGGTCATGGCGGCGGGACTGGCCGCCAAGCTGACCGCCAACCCGCTTGAGGCAGTGACCACGGTAACAGTACAGATCGTTACGTTGCTGGTGGGCGATCAGGAATTTGATTCTGCCAAAACACTTGCCGCATTTGCCCTGGGTTTGATGCTGTTCTGCGTGACTCTGGCGCTCAATATATTGGCGCTCCGGATCGTGCAAAAATACAGGGAGGAATACGAATGACCGCGCCCACCATGCCGCACCAGGCAGGGCACCGCGATTCCGTTAAGGCCCAACGACTTAAGCGTCGTCACCGGGCCGAGGCCCGTTTCCGCCTATATGGTATTGTCGCCGTTATGCTGGCTCTCACGGCACTGGTGGTGCTACTCGGCACGATCGTGCGCGATGGCAGCAGTGCCCTGGTGACGAGCGAGATGCGCCTTGAAGTCTTCATGGACCCAGCTGTCATTGACCCAGAGAAATCCGGCAAACCCGATGATTGGCGTCAAGCTAATTACAGCGTCATCGTGCTCAAGGCGCTGCAGAAGATCGTTCCCGAAGCGACCGGCCGCGTGGATCTCTTGCGTCTGCTGAAGCTTGCCAGTTCCGGCGCCCGCGACGTGTTAAGAGAAAGAGTTCTATCGGATTCTTCGGTTATCGGCAAAACGATTATCGTTGCCGTGCCTACGTCTGACGATGTCGGACTCTATCGCAAGGGTAAGATCAGCCAGGGGGATGGCGGGCTACTCAATGCGCGTCAAATCGCCTGGATCGAAAAAATGGAAGCGGCGGGTGTGATCTACACCACGTTTAACATGCGCTTCTTTGCGTCAGGGGCATCGCGTGAGCCAGAGCTGGCGGGAATTTGGTCGGCGATTGTTGGCTCGGCATTGACGCTATCGGTGACGCTGTTACTCGCCTTTCCGCTCGGCGTGGCGGCGGCAATATATTTGCAGGAATTTGCGCCCAAGAACAAATGGACCGACGTGCTCGAAGTTAATATCAATAACCTGGCAGCGGTGCCATCCATCGTCTTTGGCTTATTGGGGCTCGCCGTCTTTCTGGGTGTCTTTGGATTGCCGCGCTCTGCGCCATTGGTTGGCGGTATGGTGCTGGCGTTGATGACCCTACCGACGATCATCATCGCCTCACGTACAGCGATGCAATCGGTGCCGCCGTCGATCCGCGAGGCCGCTATCGGGCTTGGCGCCTCACCGCTGCAGGTGGCGGCGCATCATGTGCTGCCGCTGGCCATGCCCGGCATCCTGACCGGATCGATCATCGGCATGTCACGCGCTCTTGGCGAAACGGCACCACTACTGATGATTGGCATGGTCGCTTTCATCGTCGATGCGCCAACCTCACCCATGGACCCGGCGACGGTGCTGCCGGTCCAGGTATTTCTCTGGGCCGATAGTCCGGAGCGGGCCTTTGCGGAAAAAACCGCCGCCGCCGTCATGGTCCTTCTCGTGTTTCTTATCCTCATGAATGGGCTGGCAATTTTCCTGCGTAAGAAATTTGAACGGCGCTGGTAAACTGGCATATTGGAAAAATAATGACCGAAGTTGCAATTATGGACACCAAGATGGCTCCCAAAGTCGATGCTAATGCCCCCGGGCCGGAAACAGAAACACCGCCTCACGTGATGGTGATGCTGCGCACTCAAGGGCTTGATGTCTTTTATGGGGAAAAGCAGGCGCTCTTTTCTGTGGACATAGAAATTCCAGAACGTCAGATCATGGCGCTGATCGGCCCATCGGGCTGCGGCAAGTCCACTTTCCTGCGCTGTCTTAACCGCATGAACGACACCATTGATAATTGTCGTATCAGTGGCATGGTCGAAGTGGATGGCAAGAACATCTATGATCGCGACATTGATGTGGTCGAACTCCGCCGGCGTATCGGTATGGTGTTCCAAAAACCGAACCCGTTTCCGAAGTCAATTTATGACAATGTTGCCTATGGGCCGCGCATTCATGGCCTTGCCGCCAACAAGGGCGAAATGGATGAGATCGTCTTTTCAAGCTTGGAGAAAACCGGGCTTCTAAATGAAGTGCGCGACCGGTTGGAAGATTCGGGTACATCACTTTCCGGCGGCCAACAGCAGCGCCTGTGCATTGCCCGGGCTATTGCTGTCGACCCCGATATTATCCTGATGGATGAGCCGTGTTCGGCGCTTGATCCCATCGCGACGGCGCGTATTGAAGAATTGATGGAGACGTTACGGGAGAACTACACCATCGTCATCGTTACCCATAACATGCAACAGGCAGCACGTGTGTCCCAGCGCACCGCATTTTTTCACCTGGGCACATTGGTGGAATGTGACCTAACGGAAAAGATATTCACCAGCCCTAGCGATGAACGCACGCAGGGCTATATTACCGGCCGCTACGGCTGATGCGCGCCCAGCAAAGCTCGAGGATAAATCCATGACTTCCGACCATATCGTCACTTCCTATGACGAGGAGCTCAACCTTCTCAACCAGACCATCCTCAAGATGGGCGGGCTGGCCGAGTCACAATTGGCTGCGGCGATTCAAGCTGTTGCTACTCGCAATCCGGATCTCGCCGCCGAAACGGTGCGCGAAGATGTGAAAATAGATGATCTTGAATCCGAAGTGGATCAAATGGCGATTAAGTTGTTGGCTCTGCGCCAACCCATGGCTAAGGATCTGCGGAATATCGTTGCCGCACTCAAGATTTCATCGGATATAGAGCGCATCGGTGATTATGCCGCCAATGTTGCCAAGCGGGCGATTGCCCTTTCGGAAACGCGGGCGGCGCGGCCCGCCAAAAGTATCCCACGCATGGGCCGGATCGTGCAGCATATGATTAAGGATGTGCTCGATGCCTATACCGAAGGCGATGCAGACAAGGCCAAGCAGGTGTGGCTGAGAGATGAAGAAGTAGATGATCTCTACAATAGCCTGTTTCGCGAACTGTTGACTTACATGATGGAAGATCCACGCAACATTACGCCCTGTACACATCTTCTCTTCATCGCCAAAAATATTGAACGGATGGGTGATCACACAACCAATATTGCCGAGATTATCTACTTTATGGTTCAGGGCCATCAGCTGACAGAAACCCGGCCGAAGAGTGACAGTGCCAGTTTTACAGTCATGGAACCCCCCGATGGCGATATCGCCAATGATGATGCCGGCTGACGCATTGAAACCTCGTATCTTGGTGGTTGAGGACGAGGCCGCCCTCGTCACCCTGCTGCGCTACAATCTGGAAAAAGAAGGTTTTGGGGTCGACGCTGCGGGCGATGGCGAGGAAGCGCTGATCATGATCGATGAGCAGCCGCCTGATCTGATCTTGCTTGATTGGATGGTGCCTTTGGTTTCTGGCATCGAATTATGCCGCCGTCTGCGCCGCAATGCCGAAACACGCACCATTCCGGTGATCATGCTGACCGCGCGTGGCGAGGAAGGTGATCGGATTCGTGGCCTTAACGCCGGGGCTGACGATTATATCACCAAGCCCTTTTCCCCATCTGAGATGATCGCCCGCGTTCATGCCGTGCTGCGCCGGGCCCGCCCGGCTTTAGAGGCGGATCAGATCAACTATGGTGATATCACCATGGACTTGGCCGCGCACAGGGTCACCCGGGTGGATAAGCCGGTCAGTCTGCGGCCCGCCGAATTTCGCCTGCTGCGATTCTTTATCGAACATCCGGGTAGGGTCTATAGCCGTGACCAATTGCTGGATGCGGTCTGGCGTGACGATACCTTCATCGAACCACGTACGGTGGATGTCCATATCCGCAGGCTCCGCAAAGCGTTGACGGCTGCGGGCGGCAAGGATGTGATCCGCACCGTGCGCTCGGCCGGCTACGCGCTCGATTCAGCGAACTAACTTCTTATCGTTTCAGGACCCGTCCTCTTTTGAGGATCAGGCGTGTCTGAGGCACCCGGAACCCCCCGAATTGTTGATCCGCTATCTATCTACGCTAGAGTGCCGTCGGGAATCGGTTGATCATGGTGCCGCTTAGGAAAATACTACTGGTCGTGAGCCTGTGGGCAGCTTCAAGGGGCCAGTGCGGCATAGTCGTCCCTAGGTATTAAAGCAAGTATTGGAGGGAAGTCATGGCGCAGCTTGTATTGGCAGTCGGAAGTTCACATGGGCCGAGCATTCAGATGCAGCCCGAGGATTGGCCGAAACTGGGTGAAAAGGACACGCGCGATCCGCGGTTCAGCTTCGAAGCGTTGCTGAGCACCGCCAAGCCGGGGCTGGAACAGGAAATTACGCCCGAAATTCAACGCCAACGTCATGCCGCTAGTCACGCCGCCTTGGATAAGCTGACCGGCATCATCGCCGGTGCAAAGCTTGATGTGGTGATTGTTGTCAGTAATACGCATGCGATTGCTAAAAATTTGTCGCGGCCGGTCTTCGGGGTGTTGTGTAGCGCCACCATTCCCGTGCAGGCGCGCGGCGAGAAAGCCTATATCCCAGGAAGTCTTGGCCCCAATGTGGCCGATGCCCCCGCAGATTTAACCCTGAAACCCGGCCAGCCGGATCTCGCCAACCACTTGCTTGAATGCCTGATAGATGAAGAATTCGATGTGGCCTGTGTTGAGCGTCTGGCCGATGGCGTGGCCTTGGATGATGCCTTTAGTTTTTGTTATGAGTGGTTGTTGGCGGATGCCGATCTGCCGCTGCTGCCGTTCATGCTGAGCCGCGATCTGCCCAATCAGGCGAGCCCTGCGCGATGCCTGGCACTCGGGAAGGCGCTGCGCCGTGCCATAGAGGCCTGGCCGGGCGACAGTCGCGTTGGGCTGATTGCCTCCGGCGGCTTGAGCCATCAGGTCATTGATGAGCCTCTTGATCAGGCGGTGATCCAGGCGCTCACCTCTGGCGATGAGGCGACGCTGAGCGGTTTTTCACGCGCCCAACTCAACCGGGCCCCGGGGACGCCGGAAATTCTGAACTGGATTACCGTGGCCGCAGCCATGGCGCCGACGACCATGACGCTGGTTGATTACCTGCCGTGTTACCGCTCACTGGCGGGCACGGGGCACGGAATTACCTTTGGGGTCTGGCAGTAATTTCTATATTGGGAAAGGCCCAAGATTTCGGCTCCGGTAAGGGGCCGCGTAACGAAAATTTCCCGGTGGCATCATTTTTGATGCGCCGCGAACACCGCGACATCACGCGCGCCTTCTATAACTTTGCCCGCGCTGCCGATGACGTGGCTGATCACCCATCCGCGCCTGGCGAACAAAAGCTGGAAATCTTGGATGGGATGCGTCAGGCGCTGCTCGGTAAGGGCGGGGATGATCTTTCGGCGATTGTCCTACGCAGCCATATTCTGGAACATGGGATTGGATTTGATCACCCCCTCGATCTGTTGAAGGCGTTTCGTATCGATGTGATTCAATCTCGCTATAGCGACTGGGATGCGCTGCTTGACTATTGCATGTTGTCGGCCGCGCCGGTGGGCCGGTTCGTCCTCGATGTTCATGGGGAGTCCCGCGCGCTGTGGCAGGCTTCTGATGCATTGTGTAACGCCCTTCAGATCATCAATCATTTGCAAGATTGTAGTGCCGATTATCGCAACTTGGACCGCATTTACATTCCGCTTGAATCCTTTGAGGGCGCCGGGTTGAGCCCTGATGTGCTGGGGGCGGCAGAGGCGCCAGCGCCCTTGCGCATGGTGATTACGGGGCTTGCCGCGCGTGCGGGGGATTTGCTCGAAGCGGGGCGCCCCTTGATTTATGAGCTCAAGGACCGGCGATTGGCCCTCGAAGTTGCGGTCATCCATAGGCTTGCCGAAAGTCTCATTGGCATGCTGCGGACTCGTGATCCGCTCTCACAAAAGATTCATCACGGACGGGCTCGGTTCATGGGCCTATGCCTGGCCGGGGCAGCACAAGGTTTGTTGGGGCGGTTATGGCCCCGGCGCGCGGGATGAATATGCGTACGGTGCATATCGTGGGGGCGGGGGTTGCCGGTCTTGCTGCCGCGACCACCCTCGTTCTGGGTGATGGCAACTCTGACGGTGTGCGGGTGGTTGTTCACGAGGCCGCTGGTCAGGCGGGCGGGCGCTGCCGCTCTTATTATGATCCGGTGTTGGCGATGTCCATCGACAATGGCAATCATTTGGCCCTGTCAGGGAATCGGGCATTGCAACGTTATCTCGCGCGCATTGGCAGCGCGGATCAATTACTGCCCCCTCCTGATGCAGCATATCCCTTCGTTGATTTGGCAAGTGGTGAACGCTGGGTGGTGCGGCCCAATACCGGGGCGCTGCCCTGGTGGATTTTTGCCAGTTCCCGTCGCGTGCCCGGCACACGGGCACGGGAGTATCTAGAGCTTGCCAAGTTACTGCGTGCCCCCGGTGATGCCCTTGTTGGTGATCTCATTGCCTGTAACGGACAATTATGGCGCCGCTTTCTGCACCCGATGTTGTTGGCCGCTCTCAATACTGCCCCCGACCGGGCTGCTGCGACTCTGGTTGCAACTCTATTGCGTGAAACCTTTGCCTGCGGCGGGGTGGCCTGTAAGCCTCTGATTGCGGCGCAGGGCTTGGCGAAGGCTTTCATCGATCCAGCCATCGCGAAATTGCGTGCGGCGGGTGTTGAAATCATCTTCAGTCAACGCTTACTGAACGTGGCTTTCGATGCTGGCAATGTGGTTTCTGCGCTTGAATTCACGGACGGTTCCCAGCCTCTGACGCCCGGCGATGCGGTTGTCTTGGCCGTGCCACCCTGGACGGCAGCAGAATTGATCCCAGGCCTTACCGTGCCGACCAAATTCAACGCCATCGTCAATTGTCATTTCCAATGCGCGCCACCGCCCGGTGCTCCGGCGTTTCTTGGCTTGATTGGGGGGGGCGCCGAATGGGTTTTTGCTTTTGAGGGGCGCTTGTCGGTTACGGTCAGCAATGCCGATCATTTGGTTGACCAAGACCGTGCGGCTTTGGCCAAAATTCTATGGGCCGATGTCGCCAAAGCCTATGGACTTGCCCGAGATATGCCGCCCTGGCAGATCGTCAAGGAACGCCGCGCGACATTTGCGGCGACCCCCGACCAACTCGCCCGCCGGCCGGGCACGCAGACCCAGTGGCATAACTTATTCTTGGCCGGTGATTGGATCGATACCGGGCTGCCGGCCACGCTCGAAGGCGCCGCCCGTTCCGGTGAGCGGGCGGCCGAGCTGATATGCGCGCAAGCTGCGCTTTAAGCCCTTAATAGCGTGGCGGTGAGGCTAAAATGTCGGACGTCACTTCGCTCACGCGGCGGCAGCCGACAAAGGCCATGGTCTTTTCAAACTCGGAATGGAGCATTGAAAGCGCTTGTTCCGCTCCCGCCTGTCCCCCTGTCCCGATGCCATAAAGGGTCGGCCGCCCGGCCATCACGGCATCAGCGCCAAGGGCGAGCGCTTTGACCATATCGCTGCCACGCCGGATTCCGCTGTCGAGGATGACCGTGGTGCGATTGCCCACGGCTTCGACGATTTCGGGTAAGACGTCGATGGTCGCCACAGCGCTATCCATTTTTCGCCCGCCATGGTTGGAGACGACGACCGCGTCGGCCCCATGCTCGACGGCGAGGACCGCATCTTCTTTGCACAGAATTCCTTTGACGATTAATTTTCCGGGCCAGAATTCGCGTAGCTTATCGATGTCTTTCCAGGTCATCGCCGTATGACGCGCGGGGCGCGCACCGCCTTTGCCGGTGGTGATGCGATGGGCGTATTTTTCAGGGTAATTCTCGTGACGCGGCATGCCTGTGGTGACGAGATAGCGGAAGATTACGCCCATCAACCAGCGGGGATGGATGGCCATATCGGCGAGTCCGCGCGCTGATAATGTGAAGGGCACGGTGAAGCCATTGCGGCGGTTATATTCGCGGTTGTCGCCAAGTGCCCCGTCGATGGTCACGACCAGCGCTTCAAACCCGGCATCGCGCGCACGCGCAATCATCTGATAGGAAAGCTCCTGCTCCTTCCACATATAAAGCTGGAACCACAACCTGCCGCCGGCTTCCTTGGCGATGGTCTCCATTGGGGTGATTGACCCGGTGGCCAGCGTAAACGGTATGCCCGCCGCTTTGGCGGCTTTGGCCAGTTGCAATTCGCCTTGGTACCAACATAACCCGGCGATGCCTGTTGGTGAGATGGCCATCGGCATCTCGGCGCGCCCCCCTAAAAGATCGATTCCCATGTCGCGATCACTCAGGTCGACCAAAAAACGGGTGCGCAATTTCAGCCGCTTAAAGCCATCGCGGTTATTGGCGAGTGCCAGTTCGTCTTCAGCGCCGCGGTCGACGTATTCGAAAACCCCTTTGGGCAGCCGCTTGCGCGCGACTTCCCGCATATCGTCAATATTGAAGCAGCGATCAAGAGCCGACATTAGATATCCCCCTGGAGATGCGCGGCCATTCTGGCTTGGCCGTGCGTTTTATTGATGGGGGGATTTTAGTCGGCCCGGACGGGCACAACCATTAAAAACCGGCGGTTCTTAAAAACCAGCGGGCATTCTTGGCAGGACAGGCTCAGGGGGGTACCGTGGCCGGGTAATACTCAACCGATCAAAGGCCAATCCTTATGCCGATCCTTACGCCGACCGCCCGATTGGGCATTATTCTGTCATCTGGCAACCGGACGCTGGAACCCTATTTCCGCAGTTTAGCTCCAGATAGCCTTGGCCTTCACATCACCCGCATGCGCATGGGCTCGGCCGGAAAACGCAGCCAGGAAGATATTGCCGCTGATGCGATCCAATGTGCAGCGCTGCTGGCCGATGCTGGGGTCGATGCCATCGATTTGCAAGGCACCGGCATTATGATGGAGCGCGGGCCCGGGGGCGAAGCCAAATTGGTGCAAAAAATCGAAGCGGCAACCGACACTGCCACCTATACCGCGACCCAGGCCGTGGTCGAGGCCCTCAAATCCCTCTCCATCGCGCGCGTGGCGATCGTCAACCCAGGCAATGCGGGGGCAATTGAGCGGGAAACCAAATATTTTGATCAGGTCGGCATTGCCGTTGCCGGGTCGGTTGGTCTCGATTGTGGTGAGGGGACGTTTGATATCACCCCGGAACAATGGGTGGATGCGGCGATCGCCCTTGATCGCGACAATGTGGATGGTTTCTTCCTGAGCGGGTCCCATACCCGCATGGTTGAGGCGATTGCGCCGCTCGAACAGGCGATCGGCAAGCCTGTCGTCACCAGTATCCAGGCCGCGCTCTGGGCGGGGGTCCGGCGGCTTAAAGTAAAGCTCGGGACACTGCCACCGTGCCCCGAGCTTGGTAAATTGTTCGAAACGCTCTGAACCCCTACTGCATATAGGCGCCGCCGTTGACGTGATAGGTCTGGCCGGTGATGTATTGGCCGTTCGGTCCGCATAAGTGGCGGATCATGGCGGCAACGTCGCTGGGCTGGCCGACCCGGTTGATCACCGGTGCCAGGTGTTCGTGGTGGCGCGGCGCGGCGGATGTGGTGCCGCGGGTCGTATCGATGAGCCCCGGCGCGACGACATTGATGGTGATGCCCTTGGGGCCGAGCTCATGGGCAAGGCCCTTGGCGAAGCCCACCAGCCCGGCTTTAGCGGCAGTAACATGGGCGCGTTCTTCGGCCCCGCAATGGGCTGTCAGCCCTCCTAAGAGGACGATACTGCCACCGCCTTGCGCGGCCATGTGCGGGGTGACCGCTTGGGTGCTGAGAAAGGCACCATCGAGGATGATGGCAATAATCCGGCGCCATTCTTCATAGGAAATATCAGGCAAGGGCGCATGCAGCCGGACGGCGGCATTATGGACCAGGCAATCAACCCGGCCCCAGGCTTTGATCGTATCGTCGACCATTTTTTTGACCGCGTCGGGTTGGGTGATGTCGGCTTGGATCACCATCGCTTCGCCGCCCGCGGCCTCGACACCAGCCTTGGTTTCATTGGCTTCGTCAATCGACTGCAAGGTATTGATAACCACACGGGCCCCGCCACGGCCGAGGTCGATGGCAGTGGCGCGTCCAATATTGCGCGCCGCGCCGGTGATAATGGCGACCTTGCCTTCAAGTTCACGGTTGGTGTTTTCACTCATAATAGTCTCCTTGTAATGCAGATATTGATTGTTGGTCAGGTTATCGGTTTCAGGCTCTCCGTTTCAGGCGGTAGCGAAGAAGCGCGCAAGCACGCGGGTGTCGTCGAGCTTTTCGATCGCGGTAATGGTATCGATCACGGTTTTGGTGGTATCGGAGCCGAGTATCGGAGCCATCAAGCCCTCGGCCTTTTCTATGACCTCGCGCGCTTCCATCGGGTTTTCCGGTGTGCCGCGAACGGCATAGGTGCGCTTCTCGAGTTGTTGTCCATCGGGAAGGGTAATCTCAATGATCGCCTGGCGCTCTGGTCGGGCATCGGTCAGGAAGGTTTCCGGCACTAGGGTGATTTTCTTCTTGAGGGCCAAGACGTCCGGGTCAGTCATGCGATCTTCGTCATGACTGGAGGCAAAAGTGAGACCCCCGTCCAGCAGCATGACCGCAATCAAATGTTGGAGATTAATATCCGGCATCTCGCGGTCGTCGACGATGAAGGCGCGGTCGTCGGGTAGACGCGCGGTAATGGCGCTGACGTCGCCGGCGGTAATGCCGTGTTCGCGGATTAGATCCTCAAGCGAATCAAGGGCCGCCTGGATGGGGGAGCCGACCGACCATTTCTTGATGTTGGTGTCCATCACTTCGAACCGCGTGCCGAGTTCCAGCGATAATTCTTCGGGCTTGGCGTCTTGGCCGAAGGCTATCAGGTAGCCGTCCTTGCCGGTGATGTCATCTGGTACGCAGGTAAAACCGGTGTCGACCATATGCGCGGCAGTCACGCCGTTGCGCGCCGGCATGCCGCCGAACACGAAGGCTTTGCCGATGTGATCTTGATCGCGCATGTAGGTCTTGAGGCCGGATGCCTGTTCGGCGGCCAGGGAAATGACATTGACCATGTTGGCCCCATTGAGCCCTGCCAGGGCCGCCGCTGCTGCCGCCGCGCCGAAGCCAGGACCGTGGCTATGGGTGCAGAGCGAATAGCTGCTGATCGGGCCAAGATTAAGCGCGAGGTTGAAGCGCGCGCCAATGTCATAGCCGAGCACCATGGCGCGCAGGAGGGCGTCACCGCTCCGGCCCTTTTTTTCGGCCATGGCCAGTGCGGCAGGGACCACTGAACAGCCGATATGGGCGCGGGCGCGCAGATGGGAATCGTCGGTTTCATCGGCATGGGCCATCATCCCATTGGCGATCGCAGCATTGATGACGCTGGTGCGTATATTGGTGCCGATCACTTGGGCCTCATCCGGCCCGCCGAGGGTGGCGATGTATTTGATTGCCATTTCACCGGGGACGAGACGCGCCCCCGACACCATCGCCGCCACGGTATCAAGCAAGTGGTGCTTGCCTTTTTCCGAGACTTCGTCGCTGAGCGTGCGATCACAGGCCGCCGCCATATAGGCGCAGAGCGTGCTGATGATAGGATCTATTATCGTCCCGGTGCCGACCATGGCTCCACCCCCTATGTAATATTTTGCCCTTGGAGCAGGCATCACTTTTCGTGGATGCCTTGTCCTTGAATAACCTGATCGCGGAGGGCTTGCCAGTGCCCTGAAGGGGAATCAGTCCCATTTTGACCCCAGCACGGCATAATTTTGATAACAAATACGTGTTCCGTTATGTGAAATATTGGGCAATGACACCGAGATTGTTATGCTGCCCGCATGAGAAATGGATCAGCGCCTTGTGTGTCCGTTCGAAATAATGAAGAGTCGGCTCCGGGAGGTCCGTATGCGTGGTTTGAAATCTTTTGCCGGACAATTGGTGGTGCCCATGCTGGCATTTGCCTATGCCGGCTACGTGGTGTGGGAACTGAACGACGGCAGTTTTCAGCGCGTCACGATTGTCTATTCCACTGTTATTGCCGTGCCTTTAGTGATTCTGGGACTGATCATTGTCGCTGGTATTTTTTCCAAACCGGCACGTGTTTCTACCCAGGACGGTGAATCGGGCACCGAGACAGATGAGGACGATACATCGCCGACGCCGGGAGGGACGCGCCGCCTCATGTGGGTTATCGGTTCTTCCTTCGTGTTGGTTGCGACGTTGGATTGGGTCGGTTATCTGGTCGGTTTCTTCATCTATGTCATCGTGGTCTTATGGGCGATGGACATGCGCCGCCCCGCAACGATGGTGGCCATTTCCGTCGCCGTGACGGCCGTTGTGCATTTTGTATTTGCAGGGCTCCTTGGTCAGGATCTGCCGCTCGGTTTCATGACCGGCATGATGGGGGTGTGACATGCCGGATATGATAATTGCCGGATTTCAGATTTTTCTGACCAACATATGGATTGTACCCTTGGGCGTGTTGATCGGCATGCTGGTCGGCGGCATGCCGGGGCTGACCTCGTCGGGGACGCTCGCCATGCTGTTGCCTGTGCTGCTGGTGCTCCGGCCTGAATTGGGGCTGATCCTCGGTGTCAGCATTTATGCCGGGGCCGAAATGGGGAACTCATTCCCTTCGGTCATGCTCAATATTCCGGGCACGGCCGGCGGCGCGGTGACCGCCTTTGATGGTTTTCCATTGATGCAGCAGGGTAAGGCCGCTTGGGCGCTGGGCATTTGCATCATGGCTTCGGTGATTGGTGCGCTGATCGGCGGGATCGCCTCGATCTCTCTATCGGCACAGATTGCTGCCCTCGCGCTGAGTTTCGGCCCGGCCGAAATTTGCATCATTATTCTGTTCGGCCTTGCCGTGATTGCACAATTGTCTAGCGGTGGCCTGGCCAAGGGCCTGTTTGCTGGCCTGTTTGGCCTGTTGCTGGCAACCACCGGCACTGACCCGACCTTTGGCCAACCTCGCGGCACCTTCGGTATCGTTTACCTATTCGATCAACTACCGATCATCGCTGCCCTGGTTGGGCTGCTTGGTTTTTCCGAAGTGCTGATTTATGTGGAAAAAGGTCTGGCCCGGCTGCTCGACCCCAAAGACGACGTGTCGGGCCGGCAGATCGGCCTCCGCGGCATCTATGAAGGGCTCAAGCACACCCTGACCTATCCCTGGGAATTGATCCGGGGCGGTCTTATCGGTGTTGGTATCGGCGCCATGCCTGGGGCCGGGGCCAGTGTGGCGACCTTCGTCGCCTATCAGCAGTCGCTGGCCTTCGCCCGCCCCGAACGCAAGAAGCTCTATGGCAAGGGCGCGCCCGAAGGGCTGATCGCCGCCGACGTGACCAATAACGCGGTGGTGGGCGGGGCCCTGGTGCCGCTTCTCACGCTGGGTATTCCCGGTTCCGGTTCCATGGCCGTGCTGTTGGTGGTGATGAGCTATCACGGCATGTATGTCGGCCCGCGTCTGTTCCAGTTTTCAGGTGATATTGCTTATGCAGTGCTGATCAGCCAGTTCTTCGCTGCCTTTTGCATCTTATTCATTGGTGTCGGGCTGGCATTTTTTGCCCACCGGGTGGCGCTCCTCAATCTCCGGATGCTGGTGCCGGTCATCGCTGTGTTCTGCCTGCTAGGCGGTTTTGCGCGCAATAATTACCTGTTTGACATGGCTGCGATGGTTGGGTTCGGTTTGCTTGGTTACATCATGAAACGATATGAATACCCGGTGGTGGCGATG
>JBLHLO010000005.1:0-19647 GCA_047621105.1 Alphaproteobacteria bacterium | reverse complement strand
TTCGGTTATGCCGCTGATGAGGTCATTGGGCAAAATTTCTCCATGCTGATGCTTGAGGAGCATGACGGATGCCTGAGCCCTCCCCTGACAACCGACCAAGGCAAGATCGTAGCTAAAGAGTCTCTATAAATGACGGCCAAGCGGAAGTACGGCACCACCTTCTCTATTGATCTCTCTATTCGTGAAATGTCCCTCGGTGAGGGTCGGTTGTTCGTAAGCACCATGTGGGACATCAAAAAGCGGAAAAAGGCGGAGGATGATGCGGCCGAAAAATCGGCCCTGCTCACCACGACCCTTGACGCTATGGCTCAGGGTTACGCAATTTTTGATGCCGACATGCGGCTTGTGGCTTTCAATAAGCAATATGAAGTTATGTTCAAATTTGCCGAAGGTTTTCTCCGGCCCGGGCGTTCAATGGAAGAGATCATACGCTATCGGATGGAACACCAACTATACTGGGAGAATACCCCTATAGTGGATGACACGGTAGAACACCGGCTGAAGCAATTCCAAATAAGCAGTGATAGCTCCGGTGAGCGTACTATGAACACCGGCACAACCTTCGTCTATACGCGTAAACCGATGCCAGGCGGTGGATTTGTCACAAGATATACGGATATCACTAAACTGAAAGAGGCGGAAACCGCGCTTCGTAAAACTGAAACTCAACTGAGTGTCTTAGCTGATACAACGCCTGTCCTGATCTCTTATATCGACCGTGATCGCATCATCAGATTCTCCAACAAAGCATATGCAGCCCGCCATGGCCTGACTCCGGATCAAATTTGCGGCACGCAGCTGGAGCAATACTGGGACGTAGATCGGCATGAGAGCGTCCGGGAAATGATAGAGCAAATCCTGGCTGGCAAGGTCACAAACAACGAAGGGTACCGGGAACATGCCGATGGAACGGTACGTTACCATGTCGTCTCTCGGACCCCCCATTTCGATGATGACGGCAATGTTTTGGGGTGTTTTAACGTCATTCTGGACACGACCGAATTGAAGCTTGCCTAGGAGAAACTTCGTCAGGCCCAGAAGATGGAAGTAATTGGCCAATTAACGGGCGGCGTGGCCCACGACTTCAACAACCTACTGGCGGTGATTCAAGGCAATGCCGAGATGCTCTCTGATGAGGTCGGGACCGATAATGATTACCTAAAATCGATGTCTCGCGCCGCCGCACGCGGTGCCTAATTGACCCAACGTCTCCTTGCTTTTTCCCGTCTGCAGCGCCTTTAGCCTCAGACGGTGGACTTTGGCGGCCTCGTTTCCGGCATGGAAGGCCTGCTACAAAGAACCTTGCTGGAGACCGTGAAAATAGAAACGGTCATTAACCCCGATCTCTGGAATCCGCAGGTCGATCCCGGCCAATTTGAGAACGCATTGTTGAACCTGGCAATCAATGCTCGGGACGCGATGCCCGATGGTGGAAAGCTGATCATTGGGTGCAGCAACATCACGTTAAACGAGAACGAAGATTTGATAAACTTCGAGATCGACGCAGGCGAATATGTCGTTATCGCAGTGAGCGACACGGGAACCGGCATGCCTGCAGAGGTTCTCAAACATGTGTTTGAGCCCTTCTACACGACCAAGGAGGAGGGCAAAGGGAGCGGTCTGGGGCTTTCAATGGTCTATGGCTTTGCCAAGCAATCGGGGGGCTATGTAAGCATCTATAGCGAATTGGACCAGGGCACGACGGTGAAAATCTACCTGCGGCGGGCAACCGTGGATTTGGACACTGGCATCGTGACGGCACCCACCGATGTGCCTCGAGGCCAGGGGGGAGGCCGTGTTGATCGTCGAGGATGTGATCCAGATGTCTGTGCCTTGGCCCAGACAAAGCTTACAGCCAGGTGGTCACGGCATTAACGGCGGCGGCGGGCTTGGAAGCCTTGAACAAGGGAGAGTTTGAGCTCGTCCTGTCTGACGTGGTGCTTGCTGACGGTATGAGTGGCCCAAAGTTTGCCGAACAGGCCCGGGCTCTTTATCCCAGCCTCAAGGTCATCTTCATGTCGGGCTATCCCGCGGAGACGGCAGGTTTTATCAACGCGGACGAGGTCTTGATTAACAAACCCTTCAAAAGGCAAGACCTGGCCAAAGTCTTACGTAACACCCTCGCCTAAAGGCTGTCTCCCTAGTTACCGACCGAGGGGAATATGAAGGTCTGCTCAAGGTCCAGTGTCACCCGCACATTGGCCCCTTCTTCGGCGGTATGATGACCGGGGTGACGGGCATGGAAATGAAGGTGTTGGCCTTCAAACTCGCCCATACACAGATGCATGAATACCGCGCGGCGCAGCATGCGAACGGTGATCACCCGTGCTTCCATAGAGCCGATGCCACCGGATAATGGGGAACCGTCCGCAGGGGCAATGTGCAGCGCTTCTGGACGGATCAGCACATCGGCTAAACTGCCATCGGCAAGCCCTTCAGGCACTTCCAGAGGGCCGAATGGGGTCGCGACCCGTCTCCCCCTGACCGTTGTGGTGAAGCGGTTGGTCGAAGAGAAGAAGCGTGTGACGAAGGGATTGACCGGGTGGCAATAAAGATCGTCAGGGCACCCTATTTGTTCAATCCGACCCTTGTTCATGACGGCGATGCGGTCGGCGACATACATCGCTTCTTCGGGGTCATGGGTGACAACTAACGCCGTCACCCCATGGGCTTTGAGGAGAGTGAGCGTCTCTTCACGGATGAGTGCCCGCAATTGTGCATCAAGACCGGAAAATGGTTCGTCCAAAAGGATGATCTTGGGGTCCGGCGCGAGCGCACGTGCCAGTGCGACCCGTTGTTGCTGTCCACCCGATAGAACGTGGGGATAGGATTCGGCGTAAGGCTCCATGCTCACCTGACGGAGCATTTCGCCAACCCGCTCTGCACGGGCACGTGCGTTCAGGGCACCAAGACCAAAGGCGATGTTTTCAGCAACCGTGAGGTGGGGAAACAGCGCCGTGTCCTGAAAGACCAATCCGACCCCACGTTTCTCCGGGGGAACATGGATCACCCCATCGGAAACGCTATTGCCGTTGATCAAGACTTGGCCCTGTTGGCATTCTTCAAGCCCTGCGGCGAGCCGCAAGGTGGTCGTCTTGCCGCAGCCCGAAGGACCCAGCAAACACACGATTTCCCCCGGTGCGATTGCGAGGTCGATGTCATGCAAAACCTCGACGCCGTCTTCGAAGGCGTGATGGACGTTTTTGAGTTCAAGTACGCAACCGGTCACGATGGCTCACTTTCCCTGGTTGCCGTTGTCCCCGGACGCGAGCGTGCAATGGCGAGGCTCAGCAGGATCACTGGGATAATCCCCACAAGGACAATGGCGAGTGCGGCGCTTGAAGAATCGGCAAGCCGCTCGTCTGACGCCAACTGATACGTCCGAATGGCCAAAGTGTCAAAATTGAATGGCCTGAGGATCAATGTGGCCGGCAGTTCCTTCATCACGTCGACGAAGACCAAAAGCCCTGCGGTTAACAGACTGCCCCCCATGATCGGTAGATGTACCCGAGTCAGTACCCGGCCGGGTCTAAAGCCAAGTGTGCGGGCGGCATCATCCATATTGGGCGTGATCTTGGCGAGCGAGGCTTCAATCGTATTGAGTGATACAGCCAGGAAACGCACCACATACGCAAAGGTGACCGCGGCGATCGTTCCAGACAGGATCAGACCCGGTTCCACGCCAAAGGAATGTAATGTCCAGTTATTAAACCATCCATCGAGGGCCGCGAATGGGATCAAAACACCGACAGCCAACACCGCCCCCGGTACGGCATAACCCATGGAGGCGACCCGTGCCGCGCCTGTGATCAAGGGTGTTGGCCGGAGGCGGATGCCATAGGCGATCATTACGGCTACGGCGACCGCCAAAACAGCCGCCACTGCGGCTAGGATGAATGAATTGAACGCATGGACGACGAATTCAGCATCCACCATGTTGTGGGCAGTTTCGAACGCCCAAATGGCGAGTGCACCCGCTGGAATCAGGAAACCGAGCAGCACCGGGAGGCCACAGACGACAAAGGCTAGGGCTTTTCGTGCGGGGGATAATCGATAGCCAGGGAGTTGCCGGTAGCGTGGACTAGTATGATAGATGCGTCCCCGCCCCCGTGATAATCGTTCGGTCAATATCAGAATGAAGACAAAGACCATCAACGCTGCCGCCAATTGCGCCGCAGCAGCCGGTTCACCGAGCCCGTACCAAGTACGAAAGATTCCCGTGGTGAAGGTATCGACGGCAAAATATTGAACCGTGCCGAAGTCATTGAGGGTCTCCATCAGGGCAAGGGCAACACCGGTGGCTACTGCTGGACGGGCCAGTGGTAGGGCGACGGAAAAGAAACTCCGAGTCGGCGACCGGCCTAGAGTGCGCGCAACTTCAAAAACACAGACTGATTGCTCAAGAAAAGCTGCCCGCGATAGAAGATAGACATAGGGATAAAGAACCAGCGTCAGCATGACGATGGCGCCTTCAAGGCTGCGGATTTCTGGAAACCAATAAGTGCCCTGCTGCCAACCGGTGAGGTCTCTTAAGACTTCCTGCACCGGTCCCGCAAATTCCAACAGCCCGGTATAGGTATAGGCAATCACATAGGCAGGCACGGCCATCGGCAACAATAATGCCCATTCAAATTGGCGTCGTCCTGGAAACCGGCACATGGTCACCAACCAAGCCGTGCTGACACCGATGACCAGCGTGCCCGTGCCAACCCCCAGCATCAACCACAGGGAATTGGTGACATAGGATGCCAGCAGCGTTTCGGCAAGGTGACGCCAGACTTCGCCGGTGGGAACGAAAACGTGCGACAGCACGACGAGAACCGGGATCGACACTAGCCCAGCAACAAGGACGGCGAATACCGTCCAGGTATTCAGCCGCCATCGTCGTTTTGCCCGAACCGGCACACGCGGAGGTGCCGCAGAATGGAAAGGTTGCGCGGTCAGTACAGTCTCCCGTCGAGCGGGCGCCTTAGCGCCAGCCCGCCTTATCCATCAAACGGACGGCATCGGCATTATTGGCTCCAATGACGGAAACACTGAGCGCGTCTTTCTTGAATTTACCCCAAGAATCGATAATCGGATGGGCTTCCACATCCTCGCGGATGGGATATTCATAATTCAGGTCACCAAAAATTTTCTGCGATTTGCGTGACAGCATGTATTCGATCAATTGGACCGCAGATTTCTTGTTTTTGGCATAGCGGGTGATACCGGCGCCTGAGATGTTGACATGAGTGCCGCGCCCGTTTTGATTGGGGAAAAACACACCGATCTTGGCGACTAATGCCTTGTCCTTACTCTGCTTCGAAGCGGCCAAGCCGCCGAGATAGTAAGTATTGGAAATCGCAATATCACCTTCCCCGGCGCCAACCGCACGGATTTGGTCACGATCCCCCCCTTTGGGCTTGCGGGCCATATTGGCGACCAAGCCCTTGGCCCATGTCAGGGTCCCATCCTTGCCATGCGTCGCGATCATCGATCCGACAAGGGACTGGTTATAGATATTGTTAGACGATCGGATCAGGATCTTCCCTTTCCACTTGCTGTCGGACAAGTCTTCGTAGGTCGACAGTTGCGCCGGTGTGACCCGGTCCTTGTGGTACATGATCACCCGTGCCCGCATGCTGAGACCCGTCCATAGACCTTTCTGCTCACGTAAATGCGCCGGCACAACTTTTTCTATGAGGGCCGACTTCATGGGTTGAAACAGGTTTGCGGCCTGGGCACGTCCCAGATTGCCAGCATCTACTGTGATCAAGACGTCGGCGGGCGAATTACGACCTTCACGCTTCAGCCGTTCAAATAGTGTCGCGACATTACCCGCTACCACATTAACTTTTATACCTGTCGCCTTTTCAAATTCACGATAGATAATCTTGTCAGAATCGTAATGGCGCGATGAATAGACATTGACGCTGTCAGTTGCCTTCGCTGTTTCGATCCCTGTGCCTAGTGTGCCGAGGGTGAGCGCGGCCGCAAACATAAATTTTGTTGTGTTACCGGTACTCATTGGTGTTTCCCTTCCTAATCGTCTTCTCAGACATTTTGTTGGCCGCCTTTGTTGCGAGTGCCTCGCATTATCATATTATTAGCAGCCAATAAGGATCCTGGCCAAGAAGAATTTACGCGTTACCCCTTTCGAAACGTAAGCATGGCCTCACACCGGCAATGGTGCAAGAAAAACCCTACTTAAATTACGGAAATAAAGTGGTGTACCGGGCTATGGGTTAGTTGAACCGTCGATTTTGTCTGATTCATTGGGGTCCGTCGGTTCAGGGGCCGCAACATCAGGTTTGGCATCTGTGTCTCCATCGGATGGGTCTTTTTCGAGGTTATCCCCGGCCACTTCTTCTTCAAACATATCCATCTCAAGCAATTCTTCTTCGTCGAGCCGAGCAGCGTCCTCGTCCTCATCAGGGTCCTGGGAATCCGTGATCTGAATTGCCGGGCGCTTATCAAGAAGCCCAGCTGCCTTAAGATCATCTAGACCAGGCAGGTCGCCAATAGTATCGATGCCGAAGGTCGTCAAGAAACCGTTGGTCGTGCCCCATGTAACGGGACGGCCAGCCGTACGACGGCGTCCCTTGGGACCGATCCAGCCCGCTTCAAAAAGGGCATCAAGTGTTCCCTTACTGAGCCCGACACCGCGAATTTCTTCAATTTCGGACCGGGTGACGGGTTGGTGATAAGCGACGATGGCCAGGGTTTCCATGGCAGCGCGCGATAGACGGCGCGGCACTTTCATATGGACACGTAATTGCTCGGAAAGATCTTCAGCCGTACGGAGGAACCACCGTCCCCCAGCTTTGATAAGATTGACCCCACGGTTCGCATAAACTTCCTGAAGTTGGGCCAGTGCCGCGACAACGGGCGTATCATTGGGCAGACGCTGGCTTATGGCATCTTCAGTCAAGGGCTCGAGGGCGGCAAATAGGACTGCCTCAAGAAGCCTCAGATGTTGCACATCAACTTCAACCTCTACCTCTACCTCTACCTCAACCCCGACTTCAGGGTTTTGAAGGTCTTCATCTTGAGTGGCTTGGTTATCGGGTGAAGGGGTGTGATCTGTGTCGCTCATTATCGAATCAATCTTGTTTGCGGGGACGAATATAAATGGGACGGAAAGCACCTTCTTGGCGGACCTCAGCCTGACCCTGGCGCACTAATTCGAGGGTCGCCACAAAAGTCGAGGCCACGGCAGAGCGTCTAAAAATGCCGTCCTTAACGCCATCGGGCAGAAAAGTAACCAAGCTTTGCCAATCGGGAATTTGGCCCAGCAAACGGCGCAAGCGTACAACCGCCTGCTCTACCGAGAAGAGCTCTTGGGCGGCAATATGAAGGGTGGCATCAGTTTCACGCGACTGAATAGAGCCATAAGCCTTGAGCAGTTCATAGAGGCTTGGGTCAAACACCGCCTCGGTCACGACTTCAACGCCTTCGGGGGTACCCCGTCGAAACACATCGCGCCCGACCAGGGACCGCGCGAATAGGTTTTGCCCGGCATTTTGCATCGATTCAAGCCGGCGCATTTGAAAAGCCAAGGCTTCGGCCATTTGGGCGCCGCTGGGCTGTTCCTGCTCATCGTCGTCGGGCAAAAGGAGGCGTGACTTCAGATAGGCGAGCCAAGCCGCCATCACCAGGTAATCGGCGGCTAGTTCAAGGCTGATCTTCTGCGCGGCGGCGATAAAAACAAGATATTGATCGGCCAAGGCAAGGATGGAGATCTTGGTAATGTCCACCTTCTGCTGACGAGCCAGGGTCAGCAGGAGGTCGATGGGGCCTTCAAAGCCTTCAAGATCAAGCAAAAGCTGGCCTTCGATACCGGCAATGGCTGCCGGTTCCGTGTCACTGCTCATGTTTTCGAATGGGCTGTCGTAATCACTCATGGGGGTATTCTAACCGTGTCCGGTCAGGGTTGCGATCAGTTGAATCATGTAATTTGTCGGAATACCCACCAGCCAGCGAAAAATGTTGAGTTCCAGCCCTAGTTTGCTGCCGAGATACGGCAGCAGGAACATTGCCCCTATCAAAATGCCGAAGCCGAACCGCTCCAACCGGGCCAATGGAAAGGCCAGCCGATCAGGAAGGAGCCCCACGGCGACACGTCCACCGTCCAATGGTGGCAGAGGTAACATATTAAATATGGCAAGTATCACATTGATAAGAATGGAATTACTTAGGTTAGCAATCAGCCATGGAGCAGCCCAAGCCGGCGCCAATAAGGCCGCATGCAGCAATACTGCCGAAATCAGGGCCAGGACGATATTCGTGGCCGGTCCGGCAATCGCGACCCAAACCATGTCACGACGCGGCGTATTGAGCCGGGAGAAGTCCACCGGCACCGGCTTGGCGTAGCCGAATAGGAAGGGTGAACTGACGATCAGCAGCAGCGCCGGGAGAAGGATCGTGCCAAAGAGGTCCACATGACGCAGGGGGTTGAGGCTCACCCGTCCGGCGCGCAACGCTGTATCATCCCCGAACTTCAGGGCGGCAAAGCCGTGCGCGGCCTCATGCAAGGTAATGGCGAGCAGGATCGGCAGCACCCAGACCGTTGCCCCGATCAGCCCCTGGCTCAGGCTATCCATCATTGGACACCGCCCCAAACCGGGGCCATCAGCGCAGAAAGTTCATTCAGCGCTGCGCCAGCATCGAAGTCTTGGGGGAGGCTTTTAAGCATGCCCAGTGATCGGGCGAGCCGGGCTTCTGTCTTTATCCCGCTGGCCCCTGCCCCGAGATCACTGGTTCCCCTTGCCACGGCTTCCATTTCATCAAGCTTGCCGTTGCAGTGCAGGACCAGATCACAGCCTGCCGCTAGGGCACCGGCGGCGCGGTCCTCGAAAGCCCCCTCCAGCGCGCCCATGGAAAGGTCGTCGGAGATGACAATACCATCAAAGCCGATGGCATCGCGCACCACGTCCTCGATTACGATGGATGACAGGGTGGCAGGCAGTTTTTGATCGAAGGCTTTAAACACCACATGGGCCGTCATGGCCCAGGGTTCGGGATTTTTAAGCCGTGCAAGGGCCTTGAAGGGGGCAAAATCTTGTGTCGCCAGATCAGCTTTGTTTGTGTCCACATGCGGCAACCCCTTATGGCTATCGACACCGGCTCTGCCATGACCCGGGATATGCTTGATCACTGGTAAAACGCCCATCGAAGCAAGTCCCTCACAAAATGCCGTTGCCAAATCCGCGACCATTGCCGCATCGGCTGCAAAAGCCCGGTCGCTGATGATCGGGTCGGCACCCACCTCCGGCACGTCGGCGACGGGCGCACAATCGACTGTTATGCCCAGGGCAGCCAGTTCGGCACCAATCAGCTGAGCATTGAGGTGTACTGCCTGACGCGCGGCATCGGGATCGCTATGGGCACGCTCACCGAACAAGGCAGCGGCCGGTGCTGCACGCCAATGAGGTGGACGTAGCCGAGCCACGCGCCCTCCCTCCTGATCGATCAGCACCGGGGCGTCTTGGCGATCAACGCAAGCACGCATGTCGGCGATCAGGCTGCGAATTTGATCCGGTGATGCGATATTGCGCGCAAAAAGGATGAAACCAAGCGGATCGGCAGCTTTGAGAAAGTTGCGTTCAGCGGCATCAAGCTGCGTGCCGGACACGCCGACGATTAAGGCTTTGGGCACGGAACAGATTTCATGGTTTGACGGCAATGCAGCTGAGTTTACGGGCAGCCAGCTTACGGCAGGCGGCGCTGGCCGCAGTTCGGTCGGCAAATGGCCCGGCGCGCATGCGGAAATAAACCCCACGACTGCCAAGGTCGGCTCGCACGATTTCCATCTTCAGGCTACCCAGCACATCTTTGTTGGCATCAACCAGCCGCTTTACCGCGGTCTTGGCGCGGGCTTCGCTTCTAACGGCACCGAGTTGCACCCGCCAGGCACCCCCCACATTCTTGGAAAGCGCGACGGCTTTGGTTTGGGTGACAGCGGCTGCTTTAGGCGTCGCTTTGGGGGCTTTGAGTTCGGATGTCTTCGTCGCGACAACCGCGGGCGGAACTGCAGGAACAGTGGGGCGCGCCTGGATCGTCGGTGCTTGGGGTACCAGAGGACCGGACGGTAGGGCTGGTTCTGACTCGGTCTTAGGAAGGCCCATGGGCTTTTCAGCCGGGGGCAACAAACGTTCGATCTTCTGCGGTTCGGCCCCAGGGGTCATACGCTCAAAAACTTTCATGCCGCGATTAGGCACTTTAAGCCCCCCCGGTTCGGCGGGACGCACCTTTACCGGCTGGGTATCAGCGCTGATCACGGGCACAACTGCACCGGGGTTTTGCTGTCCCTTGTGAGTGGCGTACCAGGCGATGCCGGCAAAACCGGTGAGTGCGACCAGAGCCACGCCCACTCCCAACAAGCGGCGGCGTGAACGGCTCGCACTCGATACGGGGGGCGCGTGATCATAAATATCCCTGGTCGTGTTATCTTCGAGGTTCACTTCGAAGTGCGGTTCATTCTTGCCTTGATCAGAACTCATCAACGCATCTCCTCAACCGGTTTGACGCCCAGCACAGTGAGGCTGGAAGCGATTACTAATTGCACACCGCGGACCAATGCCAAACGGTCGCGGGTGGTGGCCTCATCTTCAACTAAGAACCGAGCACTTGGATCAGCATTGCCCTTGTTCCAAAGCCCATGAAATGCTGCCGCCAAATCCTGCAAATAATAGGCGATGCGATGCG
This sequence comes from Alphaproteobacteria bacterium, assembly GCA_047621105.1. Classification (GTDB taxonomy): domain Bacteria; phylum Pseudomonadota; class Alphaproteobacteria; order SMXQ01; family SMXQ01; genus WHSO01. The sequence continues at coordinate 8,958 of JBLHLO010000005.1, read as the reverse complement.
GTTCGTGTGCTTCGGCCGCGCTTTCAACCACCCGTGGCCAGACTGCCATAAGTTTGATCAAATCAATCTCTTCGGGTGAGGTCAAGCAATCGAAGGTCGCTTCTTGAAGACTTTTCGTATCGGTCTTTAATTCGGGTAGTTCTTCGGCCGCATTACGAAATATCGAACAGGCGCGTGCATGGGCGTATTGGACATAAAACACCGGATTGTCCCGGGTCTGTTCAGTGACCTTTTGCAGATCAAATTCTAAAGCGGCATCGTTGGACCGCGTCAGCATGATAAAGCGAACAACGTCCTTTCCGACCGCGTCCACGACGTCTTCAAGTGTCACGAAGGTGCCAGCGCGTTTGGACATTTTTACCGGCTGCCCCCCCTCGGTCAGGGACACCAACTGACAGAGCTTAACATCGAGCACGCCGACATTAGCGGTCAACGCCTTGACGGCAGCGGCCACCCGCTTGACGTAACCGCCATGATCAGCACCCCAGACATCTATCATGATGGCAAAGCCGCGCCGAAACTTATCCAGATGGTAGGCAATATCAGTGGCAAAATAAGTCCAGGTGCCGTCAGATTTTTTAAGCGGGCGATCCACGTCGTCACCGAATTCCGTGGATTTGAAAAGCGTTTGGGGACGTGATTCCCAATCTTCCGGCGTCATACCCTTCGGGGGTTCCAAGGTGCCGGTATAGATCAGGCCTTTATCATCGAGCAGCTTGAAGGCTTCATCGACGCGACCCGCCGCGACCAGGCTGCGCTCGGAGGTAAACATATCGTGGCTGATACCGAGGGCGGCAAGATCGGCCTTGATCATCTCCATCATGGCCTTAATGGCGTAATCGCGCACCGGCTCGAGCCACTCGGCCTCCCCGGCTTGTTGCCATTTATCGCCATGTGCTTTGGCAAGTGCGCCGCCAACTGATTTCAGATACTCACCCGGGTAAAGCCCTTCAGGAATATCGCCGATATCTTCACCAAGGACTTCGCGATAGCGCAAATGCGCCGAGCGCGCCAGTACATCTACCTGGGCCCCTGCATCATTGATGTAGTATTCGCGGGTCACGGCATAGCCTGCCTTGGTCAGCAATGCCGCAAGCACGTCGCCGACGACGGCACCGCGGGCATGGCCGACATGCATTGGCCCAGTCGGATTGGCGGAGACATATTCGATATTGACCTGCTGGCCCGCCCCTAAATCCGAATCGCCATAGGCAATCCCCGCCTCCAGCACATCTTTAAGCCGTCCCAACCAGAAGCTGCGCGCCAGCGTCAAATTGATGAAGCCAGGGCCCGCCACAACCGCTTTTTCGATCGCGTGATGGGTGGCCAGGCGTTCGGCAAGAAGCGCAGCCAACTCGCGTGGGGGTTTGCCGGTAGGTTTGGCCAGCACCATGGCAGCATTGGTCGCCACATCGCCATGGGCCGATTCACGGGTGGGATCGCAAGATACACGGGAGCAATCGAGCCCCCGGGGGAGTAAACCTTCCGCCCCCAAATCCTCAATTATTTTTATAACTTCTGCTTGGAAATTTTTAAATAAATTCATTTTTTATAACCGGGGCATTTCGACACCACCAATGAGGCGGCTGTGTTCATTAAGGGCGTAACGGTCCGTCATGCCGGCAATATAGTCACATACAACTCTGGCCATTATTTGCCGTTCCTTGCCTGCCACCTGTGCCTTCCATTCATCGGGTAATCGGTCCGGATGGCCCAGGAACAGGTCGAATAATTCACGCACCACCTGCCCCGCAGTATCGGTCATGGCGTTGACCCGATCATGGCGGTACATCCGGGCAAAGAGGAACCGCTTCAGCGCGCGGTCGTTTTCCGCCATCGGGCTCGAAAAAGCAATGACCGGATCGGGCTGACGGCGAATATCTGCCACTGAACGGGCTCCAACCGCGCCCAGACGGGCCCGCGATTCGACCAAAAGATCACTCACCATGAGGTTAATTAGGCGACGGACCGCCTCATGGATCAATCGGCTGCGTTCAATATTGGGATATCGATCCATCACTTCGGCAAATACCGGCCCGGCTAAGACCACATCGGCCAGATCTGATACATCGAACAGTCCCGCCCGGAGCCCGTCGTCAATATCATGATTGTTATAGGCAATATCATCGGAAAGCGCGGCTACCTGGGCCTCGGCCGAGGCATAGGTCGCAAGATCAAGTGGAAAATCATGGTCGAAGTCTGTGATGGCAAGGGGGATCGCCTTCCCTTTGCCCCCAGCCGCACGCATCAACGGTCCATTATGTTTGACCACCCCCTCCAAGGTTTCCCAAGTCAGGTTGAGCCCATCGAATGTCGCGTAACGATGTTCCAGTTTGGTGAGAATCAGCAGCGTCTGCGCGTTATGATCGAATCCCCCATAATCCTGCATTGCACCATTGAGGGCTTCTTCGCCGGCATGGCCGAACGGCGTATGACCAAGATCATGGGCCAGGGCCAAGGCCTCGGCCAAGTCTTCGTTAAGGCCGAGTGCCCGAGAAATCGAGCGGGCGATCTGGCTGACTTCGAGCGAATGGGTGAGCCGGGTGCGGTAATGGTCGCCCTCGTGATAGACGAACACCTGGGTCTTGTGTTTAAGACGCCGAAAGGCGGCAGAATGGATGACCCGGTCACGGTCACGCTGAAAGCAGGATCGGCCGCTACTCTCGGGCTCTGCGAATTGCCGGCCCCGGCTGGCTCCCGGCTGGCAGGCATATGGCGCCAATATGGGTCCCAGATTTTCCAACGTTTGCGCCATTTTTCCTCTCCACGGGCACTGTCCCACGACAGCTGGGGGTTTGACAAATTGCAAATCATCCCTAGATATGATGGGCCGAGATTGTATAAGACGGGTATTAGGCGGTCCCCCCATGGGCTGCCTCAGGAGAGACTATGAGCGATCAAACCCACATTGCCCTTACCCCGATTACCGTCACCGAACGAGCGGCGAAGCGTATTACCGAGTTGACGGCGGAATCGGAAAACGAGGGGATGATGTTTCGTGTGGCCGTTTCAGGGGGAGGCTGCTCAGGATTCTCTTATGGATTTTCCTTTGACGATGAAGCGCGCGCTGACGACCTCGGCATTGAAAAGGATGGCGTCAAGGTGCTGGTCGACGAAGTGTCATTGGGTCTGATCGCCGGTGCCGAGCTCGATTATGTAGAAGAAATGGTTGGCGCCAGTTTTGTCATCCGTAACCCCAATGCGACCGCGTCGTGCGGTTGCGGCAATTCCTTTTCTGTTGGCTGACGGCGCAGCTTCTGACTGTTACTATCTGGGCCCGCGCATGCGGGCCTTTTTGCATTCCTACCACCCCAGCCCATAAGGTGCCCCTTGCCCAAGATTGCCACATGGAACGTCAATTCAATCAAAGCCCGTCTACCGAACGTGCTGGAATGGTTGAAAGCCGCCGAACCCGATGTCCTGTGCATGCAGGAAATCAAATGTGTGGCTGAGAACTTCCCTACCCTCGAGTTCGAGGATGCGGGCTACAGCGTGGCGATATGCGGCCAGAAAACCTACAACGGTGTTGCCATTGTTGCGCGCGGCAATCTTGAGGATGTGCGCACGGGCCTCCCAGGAGAGAAAGGGATTGGCGGAAGTGACGACGCACAGGCCCGCTACATCGAGGCGGCCATCGATCTGGACGGCACCATGGTGCGCGTCGCCTCCATCTACCTGCCCAATGGAAATCCGGTCGATACCGAAAAATATACTTACAAGCTCGACTGGATGGATTGCTTGAAAGCCCATGCAGAAAATCTTCTCAGTTTTGAAGAACCTGTGGTGCTGGCCGGTGATTATAACGTCATTCCTGAAGACGGTGACGTCTACGACCCTGACCGTTGGCGTGATGATGCGCTGTTCCGCCTCGAAGTCCGCCGCAAATTTCGCGAACTTCTTTATCTGGGCTACACCGAAGCCTATCGCACCCTGCATCAAGAAATCGGCCGTTATAGTTTTTGGGATTACCAGGGTGGTGCATGGCAAAAAGGCTTCGGGCTCCGCATCGACCATTTTCTGTTATCCCCCCAAGCAGCAGACCTACTGGATGAATGCGAAATCGATTCGGTTCCCCGCGGCAAGCCCAAAGCATCGGACCATACGCCGGTATGGTGTACGCTGACGCCCTGAGATTCCCAGCATTTTCGGACTAAATTGATCGAAATACTTAGCTCTCCTGCCTCGGGCGGCGCATCGCAATACTTGCCGAGCCACAACAAATCAGCCAAGATTCTAACCGGGAAGTAAGAAGCGCGAAACGCGCCAACCCGAACGGTTCCAAAAGGACGAATACCTGGGGAGGTAGGGCAGATGGCGAACACACCACGTATGGGACTGGGCATGAAGATTGCCACGGTCGGGTATATTCTTGGGTTCTCAGCAGCAGCATTAGCCGTCAGTGCCGGACTCGGCAATCGCATCGGGCTTTGGACATATCGTGAAGGGTTCAATGCGCTTGGTTGGCTCGTCTATGTCGGCGGTGCGGCGGCAGTGATCTCCGCCCTCGGCATAGTCTTGGGATTAATGACCGGTCGCAGCGGCCTGACGATAGTGCTGGCATTGGCTGGCCTCATTCTCGGCTCAGCCGTTGCCTGGATTCCCTACGAAGCACGGATGGCGCTCCGGGCAAGTCCCAGGCTTGCTGATATTACCACCGACACCGCCTACCCACCGGCTTTTGTCAAAATTATTCCCATTCGTGAGGCGGCAAAGGCGCGTAACAAGACCGATTACACCGTCCAAAAAGCGGCCCTGCAGGCCAAACATTATCCCGATCTCAAGCCGGCGATGCTGACGATCTCCCCCGACGAAACATTCGACAGAGCGATTAGGGCAGTCAAAATGGCTGGGCTCAACCTGATCGACGCCGATAAAAAGACGGGGCGGATCGAAGCTACCGCGACCACATTCTGGTTTGGTTTCAAGGATGATGTAGTGATCAGGATTGCTGCGGCGCCGGTCGGGACGCGGGTCGATATTCGCTCATCTTCACGGGTTGGCCGCCGTGAGGCGGGAAAGAATGCCGCTCGGGTACGCCTTCTTATCAAGCTGATCAGTGGCAAGTAGCCGATCTATTCAAAGAAAAACCGGGCTAAATATCCGCATAGGTGTGGGTTTCGCCCGCCGCGCCGGGATGGGTTACCGCGCCCTTATGCGCGGGGCCGACCTGCTGGGCAAACTTCCACAGCGCGCCCGATTGGTGATTACTCAGGCGCGGTTTCCAGGCTTTTCTACGGGTCTCAAATTCCTTTTCGGATAGCTTGACGTCGAGGGTTCCCTTTTCGGCGTCGATCACAATGATATCGCCGTCCTGCAGCAGACCAATCGGCCCGCCGATGGCGGCTTCCGGCCCCACATGACCGATGCAGAAACCGCGTGTCGCCCCGGAAAACCGCCCGTCGGTGATCAGTGCCACCTTATCGCCCATACCGCGCCCATAAAGCGCCGCTGTGGTCGACAGCATCTCGCGCATACCGGGACCGCCCTTGGGCCCTTCGTAGCGGATGATGATGACGTCGCCTTCCTTGATCTTGCCTTCAACCACGGCGGCGAAAGCCTCTTCTTCACAATCGAAGCAGCGCGCGGCCCCTTCAAAAGTGAGTTTTTTCATCCCCGCCACCTTGACGATGGCCCCGTCAGGCGCAAGTGAGCCTTTAAGCCCGACCACACCCCCGGTCGAGGTGATGGGGTTGAGCGCCGGATAGATCACGTCCTGATCTTTGGGGAAAACGATATCCTTGTGGTTTTCGGCAAGGGTCTTACCCGTCACCGTCAGGCACGAGCCGTCGAGAATCCCCGCATCGAGCAGGGTCTTGATCACCACGGGTACGCCGCCGACATCAAACAAATCTTTGGCGACGTATTTCCCGCCGGGCTTGAGATCGGCAATATAGGGCGTTTCCTTGAAGATTTTTGCCACGTCATCGAGGTCAAAAACGAGCCCGGCCTCATGGGCCATGGCCGGCAGATGCAAAGCCGCGTTAGTTGACCCCCCGGTCGCTGCCACGACCTTCGCCGCGTTTTCAAGCGCAGCCATGGTCACGATGTCGCGCGGGCGAATATTTCGAGCCAGCAGATCCATCACGGCCCGGCCCGAGGCCTCAGCATAAGCATCGCGCGACTCGTACGGCGCCGGTGCCCCGGCCGATCCCGGCAGGGCCAGGCCGATCGCTTCCGACACACAGGCCATGGTATTGGCGGTGAATTGACCACCGCATGACCCTGCCGAAGGGCACGCCACGCATTCAAGTTCATGTAAATCTTCGTCTGACATGTTGCCTGCCGCATGCTGGCCAACCGCCTCGAAGACATCGACCACGGTCACGTCCTTGCCCTTGAACTTGCCGGGCAGGATAGTGCCGCCGTACATGAAGACGCTCGGCACGTTGAGGCGCAGCATCACCATCATCATACCGGGCAGTGATTTATCGCAGCCCGCGAGCCCGACCAAAGCATCGTAGCTATGGCCGCGCATGGTCAGTTCAACCGAATCGGCGATCACTTCGCGCGATACCAATGACGACTTCATACCTTCATGGCCCATGGCGATGCCGTCGGTGACGGTGATGGTGGTGAATTCGCGCGGCGTGCCGCCGGTATCTAGCACCCCCCTTTTGGTCGATTGGGCCTGACGCGACAGCGAAATATTGCACGGTGCGGATTCGTTCCAGCAGGTCGCCACGCCGACGAAAGGCTGATGGATCTGCTCATCGGTCAGGCCCATAGCGTAATAGTAAGAGCGGTGCGGTGCGTGCTCCGGCCCTTCGGTCACATGACGGGATGGCAGCTTCGATTTATCGAATGGGCGGCTATTACCAGCGTTATCAGGCATGGGGTGGTCCTCTGGAATAGGTGATTTTGCCGCCAGCATAGCGGCGGCGGCGGCGGGTGCAAGTGTCGAAGGGGGACCAGGTTGGATAGGAAAAGGGCCGCAGATTGCGCTGCGGCCCCTTCCCTTCAATTGTGACCGAAGGTTTACGCCTTAAGCACGGCCTGAACCCTATCCGGCGTGAACGGCATGTGGGTCAACCGCTTGCCGGTCAGGCGGAAGAACGCTGCCGCGATCGCCGACGGGATCGGCGGATTGCCGAGCTCGCCAAGACCAGTGGGCTTGCCCTTGTTCGGTTCGACAAAATCGACAGCGATCAGATCCGGCGTGTCGGACATGCGCATGACGTGATAGTCGTGGAAGTTCGACTGTTCGACGACGCCGCCCTTCACCGTGACGCGTTCATGTAGCACGGAGGAGAGCCCGTACATGATGCCGCTTTCGATATTGGCGCGCGCACCATCCGGCTGGACAATCGTCCCGCCATCGGCGGCGAGCCAAACCTTGTGCACGTTGATCTTGCCCGATGCCTTGTCGACCGAGATTTCCACAACGGCAGCACCAAGTGAGCCCGAGCGTTCCGAAATGGACACGCCGATAGCCCGACCTTCAGGCCGCTTGGCCTTCCAGTCCGACATCGCCGTGACCTTTTCCAAAACACCACGAATCTTCGGTGTCGCCGACATGTTCTTCAGGCGGAATTCGATCGGATCCATGTTCTGCGACACGGCCATCCGGTCGACCATTTCCTCGATGGCGAAGATGTTGAACACATGGGCCACGGCGCGCCAGTGCTTGAGGCGGATACCGTGGGATGTGCCGCGCAGTTCCATCTGCTGGTTGGGCAGGTTGTAGTAGGACTTGATCTTCATGCCGCCGGTCAGCAGGTTCTTGCCGTCGCCGACAATGCAGTGTTTCCAGCCCGTGACCTTACCAGAGGCATCGGTTGCCGCCTCAATGCACTGGAAATTCTGCGGGCGGAACATGCCGTAGGCGACATCTTCTTCCCGTGTCCAGATCATCTTGACGGGCCTCTTCACGTCACGCGCGACCAGGGCCGCTTCGATCGTGTAGTCGCCGAGTGACCGCCGCCCGAAACCGCCACCCATATAGCACTGGTTCAGGGTTACCTGCTCTTCCTTGAAGCCCAGCGCCTTGGCGACACCTGCACGCGAGCGGTCGGGCGACTGGCTGCCGTCCCAGACCTCGACCTTAGTGCCGGCATCGTTGAAGCGTGCCGTGGCGTTAAGCGGTTCCATCTGGGCGTGATAGCCGTAGTCAGACCAGAAGTCGGCCTTGAAGGTCTTGGCAGCCCCAGTGAAGGCCGCGCCCACGTCACCCCTGGCTACGACCTTGCGGATCTTTGTTTCTGGATTGACTGCCACCTTGGCATAGGTGTCGTTCAGGGCAGTTTCTGAATCGTAGCCCGCGGATTTTGTTTTACCCCACTTCACCTCGAGCTTGGCGCGAGCCGCAATAACCTGTTCGAAGGTATCGCCGACAATGGCAACGCCCTTGGGCAGTTTGACCGTGCCGAGAATACCCTTCATCTCCTTGATGGCATCGGCATTCCAGCTTTGCGGCGCAGCGCCCTGCACCGGCGAATGCACGGTCGTGGCATAGACCATCCCCGGCAGTTGCACATCCATGGCGAACACTGCCGTGCCGTTGGTTTTCTCCGGAATATCGCGGCGCTGGTTACCCTTGCCGATATAGCGGAACGCGGACGCCTTCTTGAGGTCCCCCTTGCCCACCTTCGGCATTTGTGCGGGCACCTTGGCAAAGGCCGCAATCTGGCCGTAGCTCAGGCGTCGTCCCGAGGGCGTGTGGATTACCATGCTGGGCTCGGTCTTGAGCTCGCTCACCGGTACGCCCCATTTCTCCGCCGCCGCGGCGAGCAGGACCATACGGACCTGGGCACCGGCGATGCGCATGTCGGGGAAATACTTCTGCACCGCACGCGAACCGACGATCGCCATGGATTTACGGTCACGATGTGTATAGCCGTAGGTTTTGGCATCCGCGGGCGCCCAGGCGAGTTTCACCTTGGACCAATCAGCGTCCATTTCCTCAGCAAGAATGAGCGGCACCCCGGTCATCGAGCCCTGCCCCATTTCAGCGCCCGGTGT
>JBLHLO010000004.1:0-20916 GCA_047621105.1 Alphaproteobacteria bacterium | reverse complement strand
TGGGGATTGATTCGACCCGTTTGATGGTGACTATCTACCATACCGATGATGAGGCTCATGAGCTTTGGCGGAAGATTGCCGGATTATCCGATGATCGCATTGTGCGGATTGCCAGTTCAGATAATTTTTGGTCGATGGGAGAAACCGGTCCGTGTGGGCCGTGCTCAGAAATCTTTTTCGATCATGGGGATGGTGTACCGGGTGGCCCCCCCGGTTCTGCTGATGAAGACGGCGACCGTTTCATTGAGATATGGAATCTGGTTTTCATGCAATATGAGCAGATCAACGCCGATACTCGCCGTGATTTGCCCAAACCGTCTATTGATACAGGCATGGGGCTGGAACGCATCACCGCCGTGCTTCAAGGCAAGCACGATAATTACGATATAGATCTCATGCGACGGCTGATCGAGGCATCGGCCGAAGCTGCTGGCACCGCTGCAGATGGAGCGCATGCCGTATCGCACCGGGTCATTGCCGATCATCTGCGCTCAATCTGTTTTCTGATTGCCGATGGTGTGATGCCATCTAACGAAGGCCGGGGCTACGTGCTCCGCCGTATCCTACGCCGTGCCGTTCGCCATGTTCATATGATGGGTTGTGCAGATCCTTTGTTGCATCGTCTGGTGCCGGCCCTCATTGCAGAAATGGCGGAAGCCTATCCCGAACTTACCCGTGCGAGGGCACTCATTACTGAAACGCTGCGTCTGGAAGAAACGCGCTTCCGCGTGACCTTGGCGCGCGGACTTCGTTTGCTGGCAGATGAAACCGATAAAATCGGTGTTGGACAGCCGCTTTCCGGTGACGTTGCCTTTCGCCTGTACGACACATTTGGCTTTCCTCTAGACCTTACCCAAGACGCCTTGCGCGCCGAGGGTCGCAGTGTAGATATTGATGGCTTTAACACTGCCATGGAGAAGCAGCGGGCGGAAGCCCGTAAGGCGTGGTCCGGTTCAGGTGAAGCGGCTACGGAAACTGTTTGGTTTGAGGTGCGTGACCGTACCGGCGCGACAGAATTCTTGGGCTATGAAACTGAGGCGGCTGAAGGCCGAATTACCGCCCTCATTGCCGATGGCATGGAAACGCCGGAAATCGGTGCTGGCGTTCGTGCCGCGATTATCACCAACCAAACACCATTTTACGGCGAATCGGGGGGGCAAGTCGGAGATTGCGGCATCTTGTTCAGCAAAGACGGTGCCGAATTCACTGTGACTGAAACGCAAAAAAAGCTGGGCGACGTACAGGTGCATGTAGGTGCCCTCGTCAAAGGGCAACTCAAGATAGGTGATGTGGTGGATATGCGTGTGGATGGTGATCGCCGCGCGCGCCTAAGGGCCAATCATTCTGCGACCCATCTTCTACATGCGGCCCTACGTCGTCGGCTCGGGGAACACGTCACGCAAAAGGGTTCTTTGGTTGCCGCCGAACGGTTGCGCTTTGACATCAGCCACCCGAAAGCTTTGACCGAAGAGGAACTTCGCGCCGTCGAATCTGATGTCAATGCACAGGTGCGCGCCAATACCAATGTCAGCACCCGCATCATGACGCCGGATGAGGCTGTTGCCGAAGGTGCTATGGCACTCTTTGGAGAAAAATACGGCGACGAGGTGCGCGTCGTTTCCATGGGGATGCAATCTTCAAATGCCAGTGACACCTATTCAACAGAATTATGCGGCGGCACCCATGTGCGGCGCACTGGTGATATTGGTGCCATCCGTATCGTTACGGAAAGCGCACTTGCTGCGGGGGTGCGGCGCATTGAAGCTTTGACTGGACCTGCGGCGGAGACCTTCGCTATCGAGCAGGCCACACAATTGGCTGATGTGGCGCGCACCCTTAAATCTGCCCCTGGAGAGGTGGCCGCCCGGGTTCGTCAGTTGCTCGACGAACGCAAGAATCTCGAAAAGGAATTGAGCGAGGTGCGTCGCAAGTTCGCCCTGGGTGGTGGCGGCGAGGGCAATACGGCTGGAGAGGCGGACGAGGGGCGTGATGTCGCCGGTGTGCGTCTCGTTACCCGGACGCTCGAGGGTGTGCCGGCAAAGGATCTTAAGTCTATGGCCGATGATTTCAAGAAGCGTGGGCCCGGTATCTATGTGCTAATCAGCGCCGAAGGGGGCAAGGCTTCAATCGTCGTTGGCGTTACCGAAGACCTGATAACCCGCTTCAGTGCTGTCGACCTTGTTCGTGCGGGCGCGGCCGCGCTCGGGGGTAAGGGGGGCGGTGGACGTCCCGACATGGCCCAGGCTGGCGGCCCCGATGTCGATCAAGCCGAGGCCGCCTTCGCTGCTATTGTCGAGGTTATGGAGACGGCGGGCTGAAACGCACCTGCCGAGGCGGCATATATGGGGCAGGCTTCCGTTTGATGATATGAAAAAGGCCCGTGCTTGAAGCGCGGGCCTTAATCCATACTGGATGATGAACGTGGGTCGGTAACGGACCTAGGCCATCGATTTCTTCATATTTTCGTCGATCTTATCGAGGAATTCCTGGGTGTTGAGCCACTTTTGATCGGGCCCGATCAGAATTGCCAAGTCCTTGGTCATGTGGCCCGCTTCGACCGTTTCGATACAGACCTTTTCCAGGTTCTCGGCAAAATCGACAACATCGGGAGTGTTGTCAAAGGTGCCGCGATAAATCAGGCCGCGGGTCCAGGCGAAGATCGAGGCGATGGGGTTGGTTGAGGTCGGGTTGCCCTTTTGATGTTCGCGGTAGTGGCGCGTCACCGTACCGTGGGCGGCTTCGGCCTCGACGGTGTTGCCATCGGGGGTCATCAGAACCGAGGTCATTAGACCAAGCGATCCGTAGCCTTGGGCTACTGTATCGGACTGCACGTCGCCATCATAGTTCTTGCAGGCCCAGACATAACCGCCGTTCCACTTCATGGCGCAGGCGACCATGTCGTCGATCAGACGGTGTTCATAAGTAATGCCCTTCTTATCGAATTGGGCTTTAAATTCTTTGTCGAAGATTTCCTGAAACAGATCCATAAAGCGTCCATCGTAGACTTTCAGGATCGTATTCTTGGTGGATAGATAGACCGGCCAACCGCGGTTCAGGCCGTAGTTGAAACACGCCCGTGCGAAGCCGCGGATTGATTCGTCCAGATTGTACATGCTGAGTGCGATGCCGGGTTCAAGGAACTCGAACACTTCACGTACGATCGGTTCGCCGCCATCAGCGGGGTCGAAGCGCAGTGTCAGCTTGCCCTTGCCCGGGACGAGGAAGTCGGTGGCCCGATATTGGTCGCCGTAGGCATGGCGGCCAATGACGATAGGCTGGGTCCAGCCGGGCACCAGCCTGGGGACGTTCTGACAGACGATCGGTTCACGGAAAATAGTGCCACCGATGATATTGCGGAGCGTGCCGTTGGGTGAACGATACATTTCTTTCAGGTTGAATTCCTTCACCCGCACGGCATCGGGGGTGATGGTGGCGCATTTGACGCCGACGCCGTATTGCTTGATGGCGTTGGCCGCATCCACGGTGACCTGATCGTTGGTCTCGTCGCGGTATTCCATGCCGAGGTCGTAATATTTCAGATCGACATCGAGATAAGGCAGGATCAGTTTGTCTTTGATGAACTGCCAGATGATGCGGGTCATCTCGTCACCATCAAGTTCCACGATCGGTGTCTTGACCTTGATCTTGGCCATGCAATTTTCTCCCTGAGATATAGTGAGCTAATGGGCAGTGAATGGGGCTGGGTGGAGCTCGATGCCGATGCCCGGAATTACGGCGCGCACCATACCAGACCTATTGCTGAGCGCAAGAAGGTGGACTGGCAGGGACTCAGGTGCGTTCGGGATGGGGGGGCAGGGCCGGCTCGGGCAGGGCGGTTATGGTAGGCAGGACATCCTCGACCCGCGCCACCACCGTATACAGCGTGCGCAGGCTGGGGCCGGTAAAGCCGCCCTGGATGGTGTGTTCCACCAGATCAATGAGGGGCTGCCAATAGCCCTCGTCGTTGACGATCACTATCGGCTTCCGGTGGAGCCCTAATTGGGCCCAGGTGATGATCTCTAGTGTCTCATCCAGGGTCCCGACGCCACCCGGCAGGACCGCGAAGGCATCGGCACGTTCGAACATGCGGCGTTTACGCTCGTGCATGGAGCCGACCACGATCAATTCGTCGAGCGCCCCATGTGCAAGCTCTACCCGCTCCAATTCCTCGGGAATCACGCCGGTGACCTTGGCCCCGGCCTCCAGGGCGGCATCGGCCAGCACGCCCATGAGGCCTATATTGCCCCCGCCATAGACCAATTCGAGGCAAGATTCGCCGATCAAACGCCCCAAAATGGCCGCATTGGCTCGAAACCGGGGGTCTGTGCCGGTGGAAGAACCGCAATAAACGCAAAGGGATGCAATATCCGGCATGGGAGATTTCGCCTTTTTCCTGATATTTGGGGGATAAAAGCGAGAGGAATCGTTGAAGATGCCTTTTTCCCGCCTCATTATCGTGCTTTTTATGCGCACAGGGCAAACTCCGTTTACTACCATTCATCCGCGCCGGTCCTTATCCGGGTCGGTGAGGCCTGATTGCCCCCTGGGGGATCGGGATATCAATTCGGGGCGCGGTTGGTCGGTGGCCAGACGACGCAACGACGGCATAACAAAATGTGGAGGCTTTCTATGAAGCGTTGGTTATTAATTCCTGCTGTTTTCGCGGTTGCCGGGTTTGCGTTCGGCACGTCTAATTTCGCTCTTGCCCAAGATCACGGTGCGGTGGTCAAGGAACGTTTGGCTATCATGAAGAGCGTGAGCGGCACTCTCAAGCGTTTGGGAAAAAGTGCTAAGGCTGGCAAGGTCGGTGGCAAGGATGCCGCGCGTGCGGCCAAGGCACTCGCCGGCTACAAGAAATTCTCCAAACTATTCCCGGCCGGCAGCGATTCGGGCATGATCAAAACTCGCGCCAAAGCTGAAATCTGGAAAGACTGGGCCAAGTTCGAAGGCCAGGCGGGTAAGCTTGTCGCTGCGCTTGAAGGTGTTCAGATGGCTGCCGCGGCCGGCGATGCGGGTGCCATGGGCAAGGCGGTCAAGGCCGCTCGCGGTGTATGCGGTGGTTGCCACAAGCCGTTCCGTGGTCCGAAGCCCAAGAAAATGTAAGTATCGTAATCTCGCGGGCCGCTGGGGTTTCCCTGCGGCCCGCGCCGATTATTTTTTGCGAGGGGGCATATGTTCCGCGCCACAATTTTTAATATAGATCTCCGGCATTTTTTGGCCGGTTTTTTATTGATGATTTGGGCTTTTGCCTGGGCAGTTTCTTCCGCCTGGGCTCAGGGTACTGCGGCGGCACCTACCCGTGGTGCCGTGTTGTTCGCAACGGGCGGCTGCGCTAATTGCCATACCGATACCAAGAACAAGGGGCCTGATCTGGCTGGTGGCGGCCCCATCAAGACGCCGTTCGGAACTTTTTACGCGCCCAATATCTCATCCCATCCGGAATTCGGTATTGGCAAATGGACGGATAAAGACTTCATCCGTGCGTTGCGCGACGGGATTGCTCCGGATGGCAGCCACTATTACCCGGCCTTTCCTTATACGTCTTTCACCAATATGACCGATGACGACATGCGGGCCATTCACGCCCATATTATGTCGCTGCCGCCGGTGGCGGTAAAAAGCCGCCCCCATGACCTTGGATTCCCGTTTAACATTCGTTTCGGCATGATTTTCTGGAAGCTTTTGTTTTTGGAAAAGGGGCCGTTGATATCTGACTCCACCCGTTCGGCGGAATGGAATCGCGGGCGGTATCTTGCCAATGCTGTGGCGCATTGTGCCGAATGCCATACCCCGCGCAATTTCATGGGGGGGCTCGATCATTCCCGTTGGATGGCCGGTAACGCCAAAGGCGAAGGCCCAGAGGGTGAAGCTGTGCCAAATATCACGCAGCATCCCACCTCGGGAATTGGTAAGTGGAAGCTGGAGGAAATAGCCCAGTCGCTTGAGGACGGGACTTTACCTGATGGCGATTCGTTCGGCTCGTTGATGGCTGATGTGGTCGAGTCAGGGACGGCCATGCTGAGTGATGCCGATCGCCGGGCCATCGCGGTATACATCAAATCCCTAAAGCCCCTTGCTGGTCGTGGCAGGAAATAGATATCCTCGGACATGCCTTCAGCAAGGGGTGGCTATAGAGCCATGGCTTTAAGGAATATGTCCCCCCCGTTGCGCCCCGCCAGGGGAGCGTTTAGGCTAAGCCAACCGCGCGGTCGTGCGGGCCATCAGGAAAGGAGAGACGCCGGTGAACCGGGCTCTCGTCATTGCAGTTTTTGGTGCCGTTGTCTTGGCGGCAGCATTGTTGGTGAATTTTTACCTAGGCCGACAGGAACGCACCGAAACCGCTACGCCAGCGGCGACGACGCCCGCTGCGCCCATCCAGGAACCCTCGGGGACACCGGGGCTCAAGGCGCCGGCAATCGAAAAACGGCGTAATGAGCCGAGTTTCGACATTGTCCGCATCAATCCTGAGGGGAATGCTGTCATTGCTGGCCGCGCTGCCCCGGGTGCAGAGATCACAGTGCTCGACGGTGGAACAGTGGTTGGTAAAGTTATCGCTGATGCGCGTGGCGAATGGGTTTTGGTCCCGACCAAACCATTGCTCCCCGGATCGCGCCGGCTTGGCCTTTCGGCGCGTTTGACCGACGGGACTACGGTTAATTCCGGTGCCGAAGTCGTCATGATTGTTCCTGAACACGGCAAGGATGTGGCGGGTCGCCCAACGACGGGCGCATCGGGAGCGCTGGCATTGAAAGTGCCACGTGCGGGGACAGGAGGTTTGGCACCGTCAACGGTACTGCAAACACCGGGCGGTAGTGGCAAGCGGCCAGGTAAGGTCCTAGGTGAGTCCACACTAGGCATTGATGTGATCGACTATACCGGTGAAGGGCATGTGCAAATGAGCGGCACCGCGCGCGCCAGTGCCGACTTGCGGGTCTATGTGGACAATAAACCAGCGGGGGAAACCCGGGCTGATGGCGCTGGGCGCTGGTCGTTTCGGCTCAAAGAAACCCTAGCCCCAGGGGATTATGTGCTACGCGTCGATGAGTTGCGTTCCGGTGGGCGTGTCGCCCGGCGAATTGAGGTTCCATTCAGCCGTGCGCCCGCCATAAATGAACTGGGCGAACGACAGATCATTGTCATTAGGCCCGGTAATAGCCTATGGCGGATTGCGCGGCGGACTTATGGCCAAGGCATACAATACACGCTTATTTTCGAGGCGAATAAGAACCAGATTCGCAATCCCAATCTGATCTATCCCGGGCAAGTCTTCACGCTGCCACCCGCGACACGCACCAACTGATTGACGGCTGTTATTGCGCGCCCTTGCTTGGCAACGCGTCGATGAGATCAGGCAGGAATTCACCGATGGCTTTGAAGAGTGGGCGGACCTGAACCATCAGGGATACCAAGCCGCTGATAATTGTCACAGCGGTAAGCGGTGGTTCGATCTTTTTATCCCCACTCACCATGATCGCTTGCTGTCCACTAAGATAGATTTCCCCGTTAGTAGCCTGATGCAGCTTATTTACAGCCGCCTGTAACAGGGCGCGCATGTCACGGTCTTCGGCTGTATAGGGCATGTGACCGACGGTGGCATTGACCGATAATTGGTAATATACACCATTGGGCATGATATTTTCCAATATCGGCACCTCACCATAATTAAAGCAAAAATTAATTGGCTGACTGGGGTCTGCATTATTGATGGCGCCCGTTACAGCGCTTGCCATGTTAAGCTCAGGGCCGAGCGACGCAGGCATGGCGGTCCCATCTCCATAATCGGATTTCACTTCGTAGGCTGGATTGAGAGAGGTGTCGACCATGCCTGAAGAATGCCCCCTCTGGTCTAAAAAAATCGTAAAGAGCCTCCCATGTAATATCCGCCAAGCCACTGGAAATAAGGGATTCCTTCGCTTTGCATGCAGAATCGACTACACTCTGTCTGACCCGGTGTAGACTGGGTCGGCTTGTCCCTTAACGGCGGGCCAACAGTGAGTGTGAGGACGATCAGCGCCATGATGCCCCGTATCCATCGCGAAGGTTTGCCAATTGTTGCCGTCTTTGTCGTGGTGACAGCTTTGGCATGGGTCTTGTGGGTGCCCCTCGGTGGGGCTGGCGTTGTGCTGACGTTGTGGTGCCTGTGGTTTTTCCGTGATCCCGAACGTACGCCGCCTGCGGGGGCGGGCCTGATCCTGGCGCCTGCCGATGGCCGACTTTTGCCGATCGTCAAGGCCCCGCCGCCGGAAGAACTTTTGATGGGCGATAAACCCCTCACGCGCATCAGTATCTTCATGAATGTATTTAACGTGCATGTGAACCGTATCCCGGCTGATGGAAAAATTACCGCCGTGCATTACAGGCCCGGGCGTTTTTTTAATGCCTCATTTGACAAGGCTTCGATTTACAATGAACGCCTATCTGCACGGATGATGACCGATACCGGCTTTGATATCGCCTTTGTGCAAATTGCCGGCCTGATCGCGCGGCGTATTCGTTCGCAACTCTCTGTGGATGAGAAGGTTACGGCCGGGGTGCGGTACGGCCTGATTCGGTTTGGGAGCCGTGTCGACATTTACCTCCCCGATGACATAGAGCCGTTGGTTCGAGAGGGGGAAACCATGGTCGCAGGGGTTACAGTGCTTGCCGCGCCTGATTCCAACCTTGGCCAAGCGCATGATGACCCTGCACAGAATAGGGGGATACAATGAATCGACCCCGTCGACGGCTTAGCGCGTTGCCGTTTAATCGGCTGATTCCCAACATGCTGACGGTGATCGCCCTGTGTGCGGGTTTGACCGCCATTCTTTACGGCGTGCAGGGCAATTGGCAATTGGCGGTAGCGGCGGTTCTTGTGGCGGCGCTCCTGGATGCGCTTGATGGCCGCATCGCCCGGCTTCTGCATGGGTCGAGCAAGTTCGGCGCGGAACTTGATTCACTCTCTGATTTCATCTGTTTTGGGGTTGCCCCGGCAATTCTTGTTTATCTTTGGACGCTCAAGGATGCCCGGGGTGCGGGCTGGGTCATCGCCTTGATCTTCGCGGTCTGCTCGGCACTCAGGCTGGCACGTTTCAACACTGGGCTCGAAGATTCCGATGCGCCGACATGGGCGGAAAATTTCTTTACCGGGGTGCCGGCCCCAGCCGCTGGGGGCCTTGTGCTCTTGCCGATGATGCTCAGCTTCGAGTTCGACCTGGCTTTTTTTGCGCATCCCCTGGTCAATGCCCCGGTGGCGATCATCGTCGGCTATCTGATGATCAGCCAGATTCGGACCTTTTCCTTCAAGCGCGTACGCGTGCCCCAGCGCATGATAGTGCCACTTCTATTGCTGGTCGGGCTGATCGCCGCCTCACTGGCAACGGCACTCTGGCTAACCATGTCGGCGGTCTTGATTATATATCTCTGTACCTTGCCATTTTCGGTGCGGGCTTATCGGCGCCTGGCCGCATCCGAGCCGTCAGCAGATAATGAAGCAGAGAATGATACTTTAACCGTGATCGATAGCGGACCGGGCAGCGTTGATGACGAAACTGGTGCCGCTTCGGTGGCACCCCCAACAGACAGCGACGAACTGCCGCGTGGCTGAAAAGGGTTCGGTGAAAGCGTTAAAGCCGAACGTTCTATAAATCACGCACGTTTTCGGGATAAAGTTCTTCCACGCTGACGGGCCGGTGGGTGACCCCCTGTTCATTGCAAGAGCGCACGAAGGCCTCCAGGGTCGCCCGGTTCGCATTGACCCCATAAGGCCAGAAATCATCGCCCAGCATGTCGCGCGCCTTTTCAGCCCAAGCAAAGGCCCATGGGATGGGAAAGCGGCAGATATTGCCATCGAGCGCCCGGGTGAGGCTTCTGTTCTTGGCCTCAGAAAAGGCGGCAAATAGGGCCGGACCAATCCATGGATTAGCGTCATAGGTGGTGCGGGGGATAGCCACCGTATGCATCATTGGAAAAATCCTATGCTTGGCCCAATAGGCTTCTTCGACCGGTTGGAAGTCCTCGATCAGGCGGCGAATGCGTGGGTCGCGCGCTTCGAACAGGTCAGGGGGATGGGCGCAGATGACGGCGTCGAGTTCCCCGGCCAACAGCATCTCCATGAGAAAACGATCCGTGACTTCCTGGTAGGAGACGCCATCGGGAATGATCCCCTTTACCTGGCTCCAATTCTGCGGGCTGTTGATGCCTGCACGGATCCAGTTGATGTCGGCAAGGCTGATGCCGATGTCGTGGGTGAGCCATGCGCGGACCCAGACAATCGCGGTCTGCACCCATTCGGGAATACCGACGGTCTTACCGGTGAGTTCGGCCGGGTACCGTAAAGGGCTGTCGGTGCGCACGTAAATCGCGTGCTGGCGAAAGAAACGCGATGGAAAGACCGGAATGCCGGTGATGTTTTGATCGCCTTGCGAAATCAACGAGACAAAACGTGCCATGGACATTTCCGATACGTCCCAACAGCGTTCATCAGTGAAACGGGCGAAAATATCTTCAACCGGGAGATCGATGTGATCAATGGCAATGCCTTTGGGTTTTACCTTGCCCCCAATAAGGTCGCGCACATGGTCATAATCACTGATAGCAACGCTGAGACGGAGATCCGCCATGATACCGTTTCCCCTTTGATTTGGAATTGATGGTTATCTTAATGCAATCCTTGGATTTAGGTCTTAGGTGCCGCGCGTGGCCGTGATCTCGATCTCAACCAACTTGCCAGGGGCCGAATAACCGGCCACCACTGGGCAGGCAAAGCGCGGTGGCAGGATGGGTGCGACTTTGAGGAAAAGTGCCCGCATATGCTCGGCGTTTTGGCTTTCATGTAGGTAGCATTGCGCCTCGGCCACCTGATCCCAGCCGCTGTCAACTTCGGCGAGGTATTGGGTGATGCGCGGCAGGATATCGCCAACCGCTTGTTCTTCAAGGGTGGGCAGCACCGCCGTTTGGCCTGACAGCACCATTAGGGGCCCACAGGTGAGATAACGGCACGGGGTGCGTGGCGGGTCATTTTCACGAATTATTTTATCGAGCCCAGCACCAGGACGGAGGGCGATCAGGTCCATGGCGATCTGGGCTGCAGACTCAAAGCGCGCTGGTGCGATATAGCTCGATGTTGCGCAGCGGGCGGGCCCGGACAGCACTTCCATACGGACAATACTGCCGGCATCTCGTGTTGCACGGTCACGGCCAAAGAGTCGGCTACGCACGGTGTCGGCCAGGCTCATGCCGTGTCGCTGGAGCGTGCTTTCGAATGCGGCGAACAACGCCCAGGTTTGGTTTCCGGCATCGCTACCTGTTGATGCTTCACCCGACAGGATAATGAAATCTTGGTTCAACCAGTGCAGGGTGCTTTCATGCATTGTCATGCCTCGATCATTTTAAGGGAAGTTGGCAAGAATCTAATCTACTTCGCCCTGTATTCGTCAAAATGGAATAGATTTTCCAGCGGCTGGCCGGCCATAAACCTTGCCAGATTATCGGCGAAGATCGCTTTGAGACGGAAATAATCATTCATCGACCCCGCCGCGGAAACATGGGGCGAAATGATGACATTATCCATATCCCATAGGGGATTGTCGGCAGCCAGCGGCTCTTCTTCGGCAACGTCGATGGCAGCCCCGGCGATGCGCCCTTCCTGCAAGGCGGCAATCAGGGCGGCTTCGTCGACGATTTCGCCGCGCGCAATATTGATGAAATAGGCGGTTTCCTTCATGGCGGCGAAGGCGGCTTCATTCATGAGGTGATGGCTCGATGGATCAGAAGCGGTTGCCACGACCACCACATCGGCTTGGGCCAGTGCGTCGGTTAGGCTTTCGCGCCCGATCACCTCATCTACATGGGCGGTTGCAGGGGCGCCGCGTGACACAGCGATCACGCGCATGTCGAAGGCCTTGGCCTTGCGGGCAATCCCGGCGCCGATGCCACCAAGGCCGATCAGCACAAGAGTTTGTTCCTCGACGCTGCGGATGGTGAAGTTCATTTCGTTGCGGGCCCAGTAATGCCGGTTTTGGTTTTCGCGCAATTCTGGAAGGCGGCGGCTGGAGGCCAGCAGCAGGGTCATTGCGTGCTCGGCGCAGACCGGCGCTTTTGCGCGTGCCGACGTTGTTACCGGGATATCGCCGGTCAGCCCCATATTGACGCCGCGTTCTATCCCTGCAGAGGAAAAGTGAATCCATTTAAGTGATTCAGTGCGGCTGCGATTGATCGCGGCACCCAATTCCGGCGTGCAAATCCGGTTGGACAGAACAACGAGATCGGCCTCGGCCAATTCGCGTTCAAATTCTTCGCATGACCACACCACAGCCCAGTCGAGATCTGGAAATTCCTGGGTGAATTGCACGATACGGTCGGCCCTGCGATTGGTGTACATGATGGCCTTCATAGGGGGCTCCCTTGGTGACGATGGTGGACCTTAGGTCTCTATCTATTTTGGTGCAGATACCTGCCAAGCCTTGATGGTCATACATTTATCGTTACGTGGCCACTAGTTATCACTGGGGCCGGTCACTTTGATGGCGATTATGATTCCTGGTCTTTCTGGACCTTCGCGCATGATGCTTGCTGCTCATTGACAGGGGGGCTTAGTATTTCAACTCGTTCCGGTGCTTCCGGGTACTGGGCGACCAACGGGCGTAAGATCCGTGTTTGCCGCATCAAAAAATTATAACAAACGAGGGAGAGAGGCCATGAAAAGGGTCTTCGGTTACGCGACCTGGATTGCATCAGTCCTGCTGATGTCTGTGGGCAGTGCCCAAGCCGATGCCGTTTCGGATTTCTATAAAAGCAAAAATATTAAGATGTATATCGGTGCTGGGGTTGGGGGTGGGAATGATACCTACGCCCGTACCTTCGCGCGTAACTGGAAGGGTTTCATTCCCGGCAAACCAAATATCATCACCCAAAATCGCCCGGGTGCGGGTGGTCTGACAGCGCTCAATTATCTTTATAATCAGGGTAAGCAGGATGGTTCAGAGCTGATCGTACTCAATCGTTCGATGCTGACCTATCCGTTGTTGGATGGGAAGGGTGTCCGCTTCGACATCAATAAGATGAAATGGCTCGGCAGTCTCAACAAGGAGATTTCCCTGATCATTTCATGGGCGGCGGGGCCGGTTAAGACCTTCGCGGATTTGCGGACTCGCGGCATGATGGTGGCTGGCACATCGGCCAGCAACGATAGTGTCAAGTTGGCCGTGTTGATGAATAATGTCCTGGGCACAAAATTTAAAATTGTTGCCGGCTATCCCAGTGGCGAATCGATGAATCTTGCCATGGTGCGTGGTGAGGTGGAGGGCAGGGCGTCGATCCCGTGGACCACTCTCAAGGCTACGCAGCCGGAATGGGTGCGCGACAAAACGGTCAATATCCTGATGCAGTTCGGGCTTTCAAAGCACCCTGATCTGCCCAATGTGCCCCGTGCGCAGGACCTGGCCGCCAATGATGAGCAGAGAAGCATCCTCGATCTTCATGCGGCGAAGGGCGAAATGGGCCGTCCCTATGGTGCCCCGCCGGGTACCCCGGCCGACCGTCTTGCGGCCTTACGTAAATCTTTTATGGACGCGGTGAATTCACCGGGGTTTGCGAGGGATGCGAAGAAGCTGAAACTTGAAGTCGGCCCGGTCAGCGGCAAGGACATGCAAGCCGCGCTCAAGCGCATTTACGCAACGCCCAAGGATGTCGTCGACAAGGCGCGCGCGGCTTACAATGCCAAGGTCAAATTGCAAATGGCCAAAATCCCGATTGAGAAGGTGTCGACGGCCATCGTTGGGATTAAACGGGATGGACGGCGCGTCATTATCAATAAAGGCGGCAAGAAGGTGACCCTGCGGGTCAGCGGTTCAGGTACTAAAGTGACCATTGGCGGTAAAAAAGCCAAGCGCGGTAAGCTTAAGGCCGGCATGAATTGTGCGTTCCAACTTAAGGCGACCAACGCCAAAAGCATCGATTGCAAGTAAGCGGGTAACTGGATGGGGGCCGGGTGGCTGTGTGCCTGGTCCCCTGATTTTTAAATTAATGCCCTCCCCACGATTGGACGAGATTTCACGCACCCGCCGCGTTTCAGGAGGGTTCGATGCGGGGATCGAGTTCTTGGACGACATGCGTCGTCCGCGGGATGAAGACTACTGGCGCCCGTCCTTCGACCGTCGGCGACTGGCGCATAGTCATGCGGTGGAGGGCGAAAAGGACCATGGCCGCCATGACGCCCGACAGCGCGACGTAGAGCCCGACAGGGCCGAGGTAACCCATCGTCAGGCCGGCGATGAGAGGCCCCAATATGGCGCCAGAGCCATAGACCAGTAATAGGCTGCTACTGACCGCAAGGAAATCGTCCGCCTTCAGGAAGTCGTTGGTGTGGGCGACGGATAGCGAATAGATCGGGAAGGTCACGCTGCCCCAGATCGCGGCGCAGGCAAACAGCACGATCGGTGCGGATCCACCGATTACCACGATGGCAAGGCTCGACATGGCGCTGGCGGCGCACAGGAACGTGATGACGTGGCGGCGGTCGAGCCTGTCGGACAGACGGCCGATCGGCCACAGTAGTAGCAGGCCGCCGAGAATCGTCGCCACCATGAAGATCGCGGTGGACGCCGCAGCTAGGCCTAACGTGCGGCAGAACACCGGGGCCATGCTCCAGAACGTACCGAGCGCGAGGCCGCTCGCGAAGCAGCCCGCCAAGCCCAGCGGCGACGTCTGGTAAAGCAGTGTCAGCGTCACGGGATGCGTGGGGTGCGGCGGTGGCGCTGAAGATGTCGTCAGCGCGATCGGTACGAGGCCGAGCGAGATGAGTATTGAGGCGACGCAGAAAAGCAGAAACCCGTCCGGATCCGGCAGCAGCAGAAAAAGCTGCCCCGCCGCCAGGGACGCCAGGTTCACCATCATGTAGATCGATAGCACCCGGCCGCGGTTGGAGTTGTCCGCGTCATTGTTCAGCCAGCTTTCGATGATCATGTAAAGGCCGGCGAAGCAGAAGCCGATGATCATGCGCAGGATCGCCCAGGCGATCGGTGAATTGAAGAGAACGTGGGTGAGCGACGCCGCCGATGAAATGGCCGCCAGCGCGGCGAACGTGCGGATGTGCCCGGCGCGTTTGATCACATGGACGCAGAGCAGCGATCCGGCAATGAAGCCGGCGAAATATGCTGCCATGACGACGCCAGTGACCTCAGGCGAGAAGCCGAGGCTCACCGAACGGATGCCCAACAACGTGCCGAGAAGGCCGTTGCCGACCAGCAGGATGCTGATGCCGCCGAACAGGGCGGCAAGCGAAAGCAGGATGGCCTGCATAGACGATCCCTGCATGGGTGATCCTTGGTGGGCGCTGCCGGACATGGTGCTCAGGCCACCATCAGCCTCTCGATGGGCAATGCAGCCGCGTCGTTAGCCGGACGCGACAGGTCGTATTTCAGTAGAACTGGGTTGACGCCATAGGAACAGCCGATATCGAGCAGACGGATGGTGGGGTCATTTGCTGTCTGCAGGTGGGAAACAAGCTTCTGGAAGACCGGCTTGGCGGGGGACGGAATGACGTAGCCCAACTTGTTCAACTCTCGGAAGTAGGCGATTGGATCGTCCTGATCGTAGATGTGGCCCATTTCGGCTTTGGCGTTGTTGTCGAAGGTGGCATACGCGAAATAGCAAATCTCAGCATCGATTTTGGAGCATCAATGCCGTGGCCGGTAACAATCGAATTGGCTGTGTGAATACCCTAACACGGTGAGCCAGGAGATGGAACCGAGCATCCCGCACCTAACCTTCGTCCCCCTAGAAGTGGTCCGGGACTTGGGCACAGGCGGCTGCCGTCTGGGTGTGTCCGAGCAGAAATGCTATCGCTGGCGCTGATGTCACCGCGACGATAGAAATCGAGATGTATCTGTCTAATGGCGGCGGGCCGTCTGAGGGTGGCCGATCGGGGTGTACGTGAAGGTATCCTGTTCAGGCTCGGCGGCGCGACCGCCGTCGTGCCTTAAAATGGCCCATAAGTGATTGAAGTATAGCATTAAAGAAGAGTGGCTGGGGGACTAGGATTCGAACCTAGATAGCAGGAGTCAGAGTCCTGAGTCTTACCATTGGACGATCCCCCACCGGGGCCAACTGGGTGCGGTCCACGGGCATGCGCCCGGGGCCACTCCTGAAAGGGCGCCTTGTAACATATTCAGGCGGGCCAAAACAAGGCGCAACAAAAGACCAAGGGGGCTGTTGACCCTCGCTTTAGGGCTTCGCGGCAGGCCTTGCTTTCAGTAACATCAATCCTATGAAAAATGGCCAAATCAAATTGCGCCGTGGTCCGGGTATGCGGGTCGGGGCGGCACGGCGGCACCGGCAGGGAGAAGGTGATGGCAATGGGGTGGCTTATGCCGCCCTGGATCTTGGTACCAATAATTGCCGCTTGCTGGTGGCGACCCCCGATGGCGACGGTTTTCGGGTGTTGGATGCCTTTTCGCGGATCGTGCGCCTGGGCGAAGGGCTCAATCGGGATGGTTGCTTGAGTGATGCGGCGATCGAACGCACCATCAGCGCATTGCGAATCTGTGCCTCTAAAATGGCCAAAAAACGCGTCATAAAAGCCCGCAACGTAGCGACCGAGGCTTGCCGCCGCGCGGTCAATTGCCAAGATTTTGTTGACCGGGTGCAGGGTGAAACCGGTCTTGAGTTCGAGATTATTAGCCCGGAAGAGGAAGCGACCCTCGCGCTCAAAGGATGTGCGCCTTTATTGGTCGATGATCACCCGTATGGGTTGGTCTTCGATATCGGCGGCGGTTCGACCGAGATCATGTGGGCCGAACGGGGATCTGATGTGGGGCCACACGGGTTACGCCTGATCGATAGTCTTTCGATTCCGCTGGGCGTCGTGTCGCGTGCCGAACATCATGGTGGTGATCGCATTAGTGATGAGGCCTATGAGGCGATGATTGAACGCATTGATGATCATATCTCCGGGTTTGAGGCGCGCAACAATATCCGCACCCATATCAGTGAGGGTGCGGTGCAGATGCTCGGTACTTCCGGTACGGTGACGACGCTTGCAGGTATTCATCTAAAGCTGCCCTCTTACGACCGTAATACGGTGGATGGCTCTTTCCTGAATTTTGATGAGATCGCCAATGTGACACGCCACCTGCTATCGCTTGATTTCGCGGGCCGCGCTAAGGAGCCTTGCATCGGCAAATCCCGTGCCGATCTGGTGGTGGCTGGTTGTGCCATCCTTGACGCCATTTGCCGCAATTGGCCGGTGGGCCGTCTGAGGGTGGCCGATCGGGGTGTACGTGAAGGTATCCTGTTCAACCTGATGGGGCTCGGCGGCACGACCGCCGTCGTGCATTAAAATGGCCCGTGGCCGCCCGTCGGAGCCGCGCGGTACGCGCGGTGAGATCACCAAACGCCTAAGGACTGCCAAGGGACGGGGCTTGTCGTCTGTGCGTTGGCTGTCCCGCCAAATCAAGGATCCTTATGTGGTGGCGGCGAATCGCGATGGCCTCCGATCGCGTGCTGCTTATAAATTGATTGAACTCGACGACCGCTTTCATTTTCTTAAACCGGGAGCCCGGGTGTTGGACCTTGGCGCGGCACCTGGCGGCTGGTCGCTGGTGGCGGCGGATCGTGTTCGGGCGGCGTCAGGCGCAGGCAGGGTGGTAGCGGTCGATTTGCTGGAGATCGAGCCCATTACCGCGGTCGATATCCTGCTGCTTGATTTCATGGATGAGGATGCCCCTGAACGAATCAAAGCCACCCTCGATGGCTTGGCGGATGTGGTGCTGTCGGATATGGCGGCGCCCTCAACCGGCCATGGGCCGACGGATCACATGCGGATTATGGGGCTTTTGGAAGTGGCCCATGATTTTGCCGTTTCGGTTCTGGCCCCGGGGGGGACCTTTGTCGGCAAAGTGCTGCGGGGCGGGACCGAACGCGAGTTGCTGGTCAGCCTTAAAAATGATTTCACTGAGGTCCGACACGTCAAACCACCGGCTAGCCGTAAGGATTCTGCGGAAATCTATGTGGTTGCCCTGGGCTTTAGGGCTAAGACGGCTAAACCCTGAGCAGACCCGTTTCTATCCCCTTGGCAAGGCAACTTTCATCTGTATTATAGCGCGCCAACCCTAGGACAGAGGTGGGCATGAATATCCGGGAAGCCTTGACCTTCGACGACGTGCTGCTAGAACCGGCTGCGTCGAGGGTGCTGCCTGCCCAGGCCGATACCCGCACCCGCCTGACCGCCACGATCGAACTCGGCATTCCTCTGATTTCCTCGGCCATGGATACCGTGACCGAAAGCAAGATGGCGATTGCCATGGCCCAGGCCGGGGGGCTCGGTGTCATTCATAAAAATCTCGAAATTGCCGCCCAGGCCAACGAAGTGCGGGCGGTGAAGAAATTCGAATCGGGCATGGTGGTCAATCCCGTCACCATTGCACCCAAGGCGACCCTCGCGGATGCCCTGGCGCTGATGACCAATCACCACATCTCCGGTATCCCGGTCGTCGAAGGGGGTAATGACGGGGCGCACAAGCCGGGTAAGCTGGTCGGCATCTTGACCAACCGGGATGTTCGTTTTGCCACTACACCTGGGCAGCCGGTCTCTGAACTGATGACCCGGAATGAATTAATCACGGTGCGTGAGGGTGTGAATATGGAAGAGGCCAAGCGGCTTCTCCATCATCATCGTATTGAGAAACTTCTAGTCGTCGATGAACAATACCGCTGCATAGGGCTGATTACCGTCAAGGACATCGAAAAGGCACAGCTTCATCCCAATGCTTCCAAGGATGAAAAAGGCCGTTTGCGTGTTGCCGCCGCCACGGGGGTGGGTGATGCCGGCCTCGCCCGTGCCGAAGCCTTATTGGCGGCTGAGGTTGATGTGGTGGTGGTCGATACCGCCCACGGCCATTCTCAGGGGGTGATAGAGTCGGTCAAGAAGATCAAGCGGTTGTCAAACAAGGCTCAGGTGCTGGCCGGCAATATTGCTACTGCCGATGCCGCTAAGGCGTTGATTGACGCCGGCGCAGATGCGGTCAAGGTCGGTATCGGACCAGGGTCCATCTGCACCACCCGTATCGTGGCCGGGGTCGGTGTGCCGCAATTGACTGCCGTGCTCGACGTTGTCGCCGTCTGCCGTGAGCAGGGTATTCCAGTGATTGCTGATGGCGGCATTAAATTTTCTGGGGATTTGGCCAAGGCCATTGCCGCCGGTGCCGATTGCGCCATGGTGGGTTCACTCTTGGCCGGGACCGATGAAAGCCCAGGTGAGGTCTATTTGTTCCAGGGCCGTTCCTATAAGGCTTATCGCGGCATGGGGTCGGTCGGCGCTATGGCGCGCGGTTCGGCTGATCGCTATTTCCAGGAAGAAGTGACCGATAGTCTCAAGTTGGTGCCTGAAGGGGTTGAAGGCCGTGTGCCATACAAGGGCCCCGCCGGTGCCGTTCTGCATCAGTTGATTGGCGGCCTTGCCTCGGCCATGGGCTATACCGGCAATGGGACGATCAAAGAAATGCAAACAGGCTGCACGTTCGTCAAGATCACCGGTGCGGGCCTGCGTGAAAGCCATGTCCACGACATCGACATCACGCGCGAACCCCCCAATTACCGGGTTGAAGGTTAAGACGGGACATGGCTGGCGTACATGAGTCCGTTCTTATCCTGGATTTTGGGTCACAGGTTACCCAGCTGATCGCGCGCCGTGTGCGCGAAGCAGGTGTTTACAGTGAGATCGTGCCCTTCAATAAGGGGGCCGACGCGGTCAAACGGCTTGCCCCAGCGGCCATTATCCTATCAGGTGGCCCGGCATCCGTGATGGGTGGTGCCGCGCCCAGCGCCCCCGAGGAAGTGTTCTCCTTGGGTGTACCCGTGCTCGGCATCTGTTATGGCGAGCAGACCATGGTGGCCCAGCTTGGTGGCCGGGTCGAGAATGCCGATCATCGGGAATTCGGTCGTGCCTTCATCGAGGTTATAGAGGCTGCCCCCCTGTTTGAAGGCGTTTGGGAGGTCGGTGGCCGCGAACAGGTGTGGATGAGCCACGGCGACCGCGTCATCGATTTACCAGAAGGTTTCCACGCTATCGCCCGCACAGAGGATGCGCCCTTTGCCGCCATCGCCGATCTTTCCAGACGGTTTTACGCGGTCCAATTCCATCCTGAGGTTGTACATACGCCGGACGGCGCAAAGCTGATCGAGAACTTCCTGTTCCGCATCGCCGGGTTATCGGCAGATTGGTCGATGAGTGCCTTTCGCGCCCGCGCAGTGGCGGCGATTCGTAATCAAGTCGGATCGGGCCGGGTCATTTGCGGTGTGTCCGGCGGCGTCGATTCCTCCGTGGCGGCGGTGCTGATTCATGAAGCCATCGGCGATCAGCTCAATTGTGTGTTTGTAGATAACGGTTTGTTGCGTGCCGGTGAGGTCGATGAAGTGCTGTCTGTGTTCCGCGGCAATTACAACATTCCGCTGGTCCATAATGATGCGAGCACTTTATTCCTCGATAAACTTGTCGGCATTACTGATCCCGAACAAAAGCGTAAGATCATTGGATCTACTTTTATCGACGTGTTCGAGGTCGAGGCGAAAAAAATAGGCGGCGCGGATTTCCTCGCCCAGGGCACACTGTATCCGGATGTGATCGAATCCGTATCGGTCTTAGGCGGCCCATCGGCCACCATAAAATCCCATCATAATGTTGGCGGTTTGCCCGAACGCATGAATATGGATTTGGTTGAACCGTTGCGTGAATTGTTCAAGGACGAAGTGCGCGTGCTCGGCCGTGAATTGGGCCTGCCCGAAACCATGGTGGGGCGCCATCCATTCCCGGGTCCAGGTCTCGCCATCCGGGTGCCCGGTGAGGTGACGCGAGAGAAACTTGATATTCTACGCAAGGCCGATACGATTTATCTCGATGAAATTCGCCGCGCCGGACTCTACGACGCCATCTGGCAGGCCTTT
>JBLHLO010000003.1:0-21187 GCA_047621105.1 Alphaproteobacteria bacterium | reverse complement strand
GTCGCCCCAAGAAGAACAGCGCACCGGCGATACGGAACACCCAAAACTGGTCGCTACTTTTGGTGGCGAAGTTATTGATCGCTCGTTAACAAGATATGTAGCCTCCGTCGGCCAGCTACTCGCCAAAACATCGGAGCTGCCTAATCTCAAATTTTCCTTCACCGTGCTCAACACCGATACCATCAACGCCTTTGCCCTGCCGGGCGGCTACGTGTACATCACCCGTGGTCTTTTAGCCTTGGCCAATACCGAAGCTGAACTGGCCGGTGTGCTGGCCCATGAAATCGGCCATGTTACGGCACGTCATTCCGCCCAGCGTTACAGCCAAAGTGTGCTTGCCGGGTTGGGCGTCAATGTCATCGGTATTCTGACCGGGTCACGGCAAATTGCGAACCTGGCCGGCACCGGTGCAGGGCTGTACCTACGCAGTTATTCCCGCGGCGATGAGTTCGAGGCGGATATGCTAGGCGTGCGCTACCTCAAACGCGCAGGCTTCGATGCCAAGGCCATGGCAAGTTTTCTGGCAAGCTTGCGCGCCCGCACACAACTAGATGCAAAACTCGCGGGCTTACCGCCCGGCAAGGTTGATGAACGTGACCTGCTGGCAACGCATCCGCGTACCGTGGAACGGGTCGAACGCGCCGCCGAAGCAGCGGGCAATATCCGAGTCGCCAATCCAATTGTCGGACGGGACATCTATCTGAAGAAAGTTGACGGGCTGATTTACGGCGACACACCCGCCCAAGGCTTCGCACGCGGGCGCGATTTTTTACATCCTGAACTCCGTCTGCGTTTTCGCGTGCCGGAAAAGTTTGAGCTCCAAAATTCGCCCAAGAACGTCGTCGCCAAGGGGCCAGGCAATGCCAGTATCATATTCGATGGCGCCAAACGGCCTGGCAAACGCAGCGTCTATGATTATTTGATTAACGTCTGGGGGCGTGGCGCGCGCATCACCGACCGTGAGGAAATCACCATCAACGGCATGCCCGCCGCCACCGGCAACACACGCCTTCGTACAAGCAAAGGTACGTTGAATGCCCGCCTGATAGCGATTCTTGGCAGTGAAAGGCAAATCTGGCGCCTGATGTTTCTAAGCTCACCGAAAGACACACAAAAATTTAAACAAGCTTTTCGCGAAACGACCTATTCCTTCAAAAAAGTATCTATCGCCGAAGCCGGCACCTGGCATCCGCGGCGCATACGCCTACACAAGGTTACCGCCAGCGATACGGTAGAAAACCTAGCCGCCCGCCTGCCCTTTGATCGGCTCAAGGTCGATCACTTCCGCACCCTCAATGGGCTCGGCCCTGGCGAGCCCTTAAAGATCGGCCAGACCATTAAGCTGATCTTGGAAAAATAACCGCAACAATAATCCTGCCCTTAGCTAGATGCCGCAAACAACCGGGTGAGGAAGGCATGGGCATGCTGGTAAATGCCCGGTGACGTGCTTTCGCGCGGGCCGGCAACATTGAGCGCACGGACACCGTGCCCCACAATCCAGGCCTGGGTTTCTTCGAGGGCCTCAAGAATGGGTGGGCGGCCATTTATACCGTCGCCAAGTACAGTCAAATGCACAGCCCTGCTAAGGTGCTGGGCGTGTTGTTCAGTCAACCGGGTTCCCGGCCCCCAACCCCGCCGGTCATCATCCATCACCAGAATCAAGGTTGCATCGGCACTTTCAATATTTGCCCGGGTACGTACCGCAGGATCGATTGCCGCAGTTTCGCTGAGCGGGTAGCGATCATGAATGGGGCCATCTTCAGCGGCACGACCCTTGGGACAGAAACCACCGCATTGAAGCCCTGCCGCCTGCGCTGCATCAAGAGCTGCACGATCAACGCCGGTCTGGCCACCCGAAATATTACGAAGCACAGTGATCGTCATTGATTGTCCACAACAGTATTAAAAAACGGGGGCTGGTTCCGTTGCCGGCACCAGCCCCCGCCTGAAATCGTTGGCCTTATTGATTTTCGGATCAGGCCACTTTTACAAGTACCTGTTCGAGTTTCACTGTCGCCTCTGCAGAGCCGATTTTCTCGACGGCTGCCAGTTCGCGCGCCAACCGCTCGAGCGCGGCTTCATAAATCTGTCGTTCGGAATAAGATTGATCCGGCTGGCCCGCATTGCGATGTAAGTCACGCACCACTTCAGCAATGGATACCGGACTGCCTGAATTAATTTTGGCTTCATATTCCTGTGCGCGGCGCGACCACATCGCCCGCGACACCCGTGACCGGCCCTTAAGCGTCGTCAATGCAACATCAATCTCTTGGCGCGTGGAAAGCTTACGCAAACCCGCTTCATCGGCTTTGCCAACCGGCACGCGGAGCGTCATTTTTTCTTTATCGAAGCTGATGACGAACAACCGGAGCGTAAAACCGGCAATCACCCGCTCCTCGATAGCCACGACCTGGCCGACCCCATGAGTGGGATAGACGACATAATCACCGCAGGCGTAATCGCCTAGTTTGTTCGCCGAAAATGGCTTGCTCGGCTTGACGGGTTTCGCCGGCACCTTGGGGGCTAGCTTGGGTGGTTCCTTTGGAGCTAGAGCTTTGGCCGGTGTTTTAGCGGTGATTGTAATGGGGGCCTTCTTAGGCACAGCGGTTTTAGCCGGTGATTGCTTGCTTTGCGCTACTGGTTTTTTCACAAGTGTTTGTTTAACCGCCTTTTTAACAACTGGTTTCTTGGTTACGGGTTTCTTGGCCACAGGCTTCTTAGCCGCGGCCTTCTTGGCCGGCGCCTTTCGCTTGGCCAAATTCTTCTTCGCCAGTGATTGACGATTCGAGGGCGCCACCTTCTTGGCGGTAGATTTGCGGGCCGCAGCTTTCTTGGCCGGGGCTTTCTTCACCGTCACCTTTTTAACCGCCCCCTTCTTTATAGGGGCCACCTTCTTAGATTTAGCCGTACTGGCCTTGGACTTACTCTTGCTCGTCTTAGTCGCCATGGTCGATCCTTACAGTCTCACACAACGCATTTGCTCAATACCGACGGGGTATCCAGTATCCCGGAAAGGGCCCATTAATTGCCGGGCGCGAAATAGCCGGATGCATCCCTGGGGAACTCCTATCAAACACCTCATCAGGGTGTGCCAAGCTGTGGCACCCTTCGATGAAAGATCCCCTTAAGGAATGCGCGGCCCGTCGTTTCAGGAGCCGCGTCAACCTAGCCGACTGAAATTAACCCGTTGTTTTATAAGGTTAATGACGTCGACCGTTGATGTAATATATCAGAAATGGGACGTGAATCATAGTATTGCCAGTGCATTTTAACATGGCAGGACTCTAGGACCTTATTGATCCGTTGAATTTCCTGGTTTTTCGCTGAAATGGTCAGCAAACTTGTCCTTTATGTCCTTCCAATCGTCGGCATCGGCCGGCGGCGTGCCTTTAAGCGTAATATTGGGCCAGGATTCTGAATATTTTTTATTTATTTCCAACCACTTGGAAAGATCGCCTTCGGTATCTGGCAAGATCGCCTCGACCGGGCATTCGGGCTCGCAGACTCCACAATCGATGCATTCGTCTGGATTGATAACAAGGAAATTTTCCCCTTCGTAGAAACAATCCACGGGGCAAACTTCGATGCAATCCATGTACTTGCACTTCACGCAGGCTTCGGTCACTACGTAGGCCATCAGTCTTTCCGTCCTTTCACGCCATTTAAGCGGGTTTTGCCGCTATCTTCAATTTGCTGAGCGCGCGCTTGCGCGCTTCGCCCCGCTCCCGATCAGATACATAGATAAGGCCGCCGATGCGCCGCATCAAAGCCGCTTCATGATCATGGAGCACGCCGTCCGCGTAAACCACTTCCCACAACATTTCAACCATTTCAATGCGGCTTTCATGACTGAAGTGATCCTTAATCGCCCGGGTAAAGGGCAGGATCTGCGCACTTTCCACGACTCGGACTTCAGCTTCGGCAATCAATTCGCGTGTTTCATCAGGGTCAAGACCAAAGCGCCGCGCAATGAGGGTCTCGATATGGGCACGCTCTTCGGCACCAAAACTAACGTCCTGCAGGGCAGCCACCACCAAAAGGGCCGCCGCATTGAGTGCCACATCGGCATGTCCGGCGCCCGGCTTAACGATGGCGCTCGGTGAAAACAGCTCTTTGATGCGGTTGATCATAGAATCTCCAAATCTGGGCGCCTTGGGTATCACAGGCTACCGCCTGCGGCAAGCTGGGCACACGGCGCCCTAGTCCAGCGTAAGGGGACCGCGCGCCCTCCGCTTGCCCTATCGCCAGAGGGCCGCTAACTTTCCCCATGGACGATCCCATCCCGCCACTAGGCGCCCTGCACGCCCCCCATACGCGCCGTAACAGCGACCCCATTCTGAGTATCCTCACGCGCGCGCTGAATGGGAGCTCGGCAGTTTTGGAAATCGGTTGCGGCACCGGCGAACAGGGCCCTTATTTTGCTGCGGCGCTCCCTCAACTCCGATGGCTGCCAACCGATTTTAGTGAGGCGGCCGTCGCCTCCGCCGCAGCATGGCGCAGCGTAGCCAATACCAACAATATCCTGACCCCGGTTCAACTGGACGCCGCATCACTGCCCTGGCCGTTACCCATGGGGTTCACGCCAGATGTCGTCGTGTCCATCAACATGATCCATATTGCGCCTTTCGCGGCCTGCGAAGGACTCATCACGGGCGCCGGCACGCTACTGGGCGACGGCGGTGTGCTTTTTCTTTACGGGCCCTATAAACAAAATGGCGCACATACGTCACCTTCCAACGAGATGTTTGACCAATCCCTGCGGGCCCGTGATCAATCATGGGGCATTCGCGATCTTGAGGCGATCATCGAACTTGCCAGAAACAATGGCTTTACGCACTCAGAGACCATCCCCATGCCATCCAACAACCTATCGGTCGTTTTTCGTCACGATTAGGGCCTGCTCACAGCTGACATGTAGATACATATAAATATTGCACGGGGTCGATCGTCCCCGTGTCCCGCCAAAGGCGGGCACATCGATAGTGCACGGGGTCAGTCGTCCCCGTGCAGGCGTGCGATCGCCCGGCGGTCTGATTTTGTCGGCCGTCCCGCACCAGGGTCACGGACGGCCACGGGGGCCGGCAATGTTTTACCATCAGGATTACTTCTTGACGACGGCGGATCGAGATCGGTGTAGAGCTCACGCGCTTCAGGCGCGGGCCCGCGCCGGGACCCCAAGCCCTCAATGCGCACGACACGGATGCGCGCGCACGCAGCGAAAGTCAAAACATCGCCCGGATGGACCAATGCATGCGCCTTGGTCGCTCGCACACCATTAATACGGACCTGACCATCGTTCGCCTGGTGCGCCGCTATCGAGCGGCTTTTAAAAAAGCGCGCGTACCACAACCATTTATCCAGACGCAAATGAGCCTGATCGGCACGTGAAGTCATGCCTTGTCCCTGTCCTTGTTCGGGCTCGGATTCAATTTCAATTGGCGTAACACGGCAAAGGGTGAATCTTCCAGACGCCGCGCTTCGCGTGCCGCACGCTGGGCATGTGAGGCCGCCGACGTCGCGCCCTTACCCTTTTTTCTCCGCGGCGGGTTACCCGCACCCTTATCTGAGAGTTGAGAGTCGCCCAGGGATGGGTTGCGAACCGCAGGCTGGGCCTGGGTGCTGCGTGCACGGCGGCGGCGCGCAGTACGGGCACCGCGGGTTGGAGCGAAGCCAAGACCAGTGGGGCCATCTTCGGCCTTAAAACCAAGGGCTAAAAGGACCCCGATAAGATCACTGACCGACCCCCCAGCCAATTTGCGCAGTGCCGGGGTCGCGGTGAATGCCCCTTGGCGGGCAAGCTTGCGCGCTTCGGCGGCGAGTGCCTCGGCGCGGGGCGCTGCTAAGACCCTAGGGCCGAGCGCAACCAATCCACAGGCCCGATAGAAATCATCATCCAAATCTGCGTCGCGGGCAAAATCGGGGGCGCCGCGCGCCACCGCACGAGCGCGGGTAGCGATGGCAGCGCCTTCCAAGCGCCGATGAATGCCATCTAGAATGGCACCCAGGCGTCGCACCGCCGCGCCGTGCAAGCCATCAACATAGATCGTTTGGGTGCCAAGCCGGACGCCAAGGCGGGCCAGAACCTTACGCGCAGGCGCATCACATTCGCGCACCAAGGCGGCTACCTGAGCGTGGGCAACACATCCCAGCCGTTCAGCCAATTGAAACAGAATACCGCGAACAGGGGCGGCAAGATCGGCCTCAGCCGCGGCGGCCTGTACCTGGTAAAGCGGCCCGAGGTGTTTGCGCAAATAACCATCAAGCCAAGATTGCAAAGCCTCAACCAACCGCCCCTGGCCTTGGGCATCTACCACATCACTGGCAACCGGGCGGACTACTGGGGACATTCCATCTCGGCCCGGTGCCAAACTTCCGACCAAAGCGCTGCGCCACGTAATATGGCCATTATCGCCAAGCTCAAGGGTCCCCGCACCCGGCCCGGCAATGGCATCTAAGCGGCGGGCAATCTCTGGTGCAAGGGCACGCGCCGCCGCCGCCCGCACGGCCTTGCGGGCCAATTCTGAATCTTCATCGTTGCGTGCCGCGCGCCGGGGGGCGAAACGGAATCCCTCAAGCCGCCCGACCACATGGCCTTCCACTGTGATGTCGCCATCAGCGGCAACCTCGGACGTGAGATCGGCCGGCCCTTTCAAACCCTTAACCAGGGCCGTTGTGCGTCGATCCACGAAGCGCTGGGTCAACCGGTCGTGTAATGCATCCGACAAACGGTCCTCCACAGCGCGGGTGCGGCCCTGCCAATGGGCGGCATCACCCAACCAGTCGGCACGATGCGCGATATAGGTCCAAGTGCGGATATGATCGATACGCCCGGTCAGCGTTTCGATATCACCATCGGGGCGGTCGAGCCGCGTAATATTGCTATTGATCCAATCATCATTAAGCTGCTGATCCTTGATCAATCGACGATATACGCTCGTCAGGAAACGGGCATGGCCACCCCCGGTGGCGCGGCGAAAGTCGGGAATCTGGCAGACGTCCCACAACCGTCGGACATCGTCAACGCTCCGCGCCGTATCAGCAATATCGGGCTCCTGCCCAAGTGCTTTGAGCGCCAGATGGTCAGGCGCATCACGCACCGGCAACAAGCCCGGCATCGGTGACGGCAACTCAAGTGACGCCATCAAAGCGCCCAATGTGTTAAACACGAGATCACTGTTACGCCAACGAATCGTGCGCACCTTTTCAAAGCTATGATCTTCGATAGCGGCGATTAATTCAGGCGCAAGCTCCCCCGCCTCCACCGTGGTGCCAAATGTGCCATTGGCCATATGGCGCCCGGCGCGCCCAGCGACTTGGCCTAACTCGCCGGCGGTAAGCGGCCTCCGGCGGTGACCATCGAATTTAGAAAGTTCGCCAAAGGCAACATGAGCAACATCCATATTGAGACCCATGCCGATGGCATCGGTGGCGACGAGGTAATCCACTTCACCATCCTGGAACATAGCCACTTGGGCGTTACGGGTGCGCGGCGATAATGCCCCCATGACCACGGCCGCGCCGCCACGCTGGCGACGCAACAATTCAGCAATGCCGTAAACCGATGCTGCCGAGAAAGCGACAATTGCTGAACGCGCCGGTAAGCGGGTGATTTTGTGTACGCCCCCATAAGACAGGGATGAAAACCGCGGCCGCGATACGAATTCACAACCCGGCACCAGCGCCCGAATAAAGGGCGCAATGGTTTCGGCGCCAAGCAACATCGTCTCAGCATATCCACGCGCATTGAGGATGCGATCAGTGAAAATATGACCACGGTCGGGATCGGCCGCGAGTTGCACTTCGTCCACCGCAAGGAAGGCGACTTCGCGCGCCAGCGGCATGGATTCCACCGTGCACAGGAAATAGGATGGATTAGGTGGGATAATTTTTTCTTCACCGGTGACCAAAGCCACCGCATCAGCCCCCTTGACGGCCACCACCCGGTCGTAGTTCTCACGGGCCAGAAGACGCAGTGGGAACCCCATCATACCCGATGCATGGCCCATCATTCGCTCGATCGCGAGATAGGTCTTCCCGGTATTGGTGGGGCCGAGCACCGCGGTTACACGGCTGTCAGCCCGGCCAGATGCACGCCCAAACCTAGGCGCGTTGCTTGACAAAGACGGGTGGGAGAAATCGTTCATGGGCCAGACATCCCCGGGCCGTGGCAAGTGCGCCTAATGGCCGAGCTTTTCCAAATGCTCGTGGGTGCGCCTTTCCAGGGCTTCGAAGGCATCGCGCATGGCAATATAAATATCTTCATGGGCACGATTGTTGTCGTCATCTTGGCGTACCACGATGTCGCCTTTGGGCAACAGCAATTCCAGGGTGAATTGATACAGCCGACCCTTATGGCTGGCGCCTTGGGGGCGGGCATGGGGTGAGGAAACAATCACATGGAGCGAGGTCGCACGATCGGCAAAACGTTCCAGCCGCTCTACATGCTTTCGGATTTTGGCCTCGACCGCTTCACTTGTCGGAATATCCCTGAATGTAATCTGGACGGGCAGTGCCATGATATCCTCCTCAGTTGTGAGACTAGGCTATACATATAGGATAGCACCCGCGCTTCGCCAACGGCCAGCAATAGAACCAAAACAACAAAAGTTCTAGAGAACGGCGAGAAATTCCGCCTGCGTAAACGGTTTTTTCAATACACCTTTGAAATCAAGGCCAAGCGCCCGGGCAAATATTTCAGCTTGATGGAGTATGGCATCAGGTTGGGAACTGGCAATGGCGACCTTGGCGGTGCATTTATTATCGCTCAGAAACCGCATCAGTTCGTGACCATCTTCGTCTGGAATAGCAAGGTCAAGAACGATGTTGCTGGGAGCAAAGCTGACGTAAGTGTCACGAAAAGCGGCGGCACTATAGACACCCTGCGTCTCATAGCCTGCGTCTTCGGCGACCAGACACATAAGATCGCAAAAATCTTGATTGTCGTCGACGATCAGGAGACGCCGATCCATTGGGGGTGATTAGTGGCCTGCCGAAACAATAGGCATGGATGCCGCCGCAATAATGGGACCGCTACCATCCGCCTGCAGGAGCACTGCGCAATTGCCATAGCCCTTGAGAATTTCGTCCGACACGTCGACGTTGAACTTCTGTTCACCCCCATCCCAGGTGCCGATTGAGCGCAGCTTGCGCACAACGTGGGAATAGGTAATCGACCGGCCACCGTTTTCGCCAGCGGCAATCTTGGTGGTGTGGCCATCGTCAAAAGCTGCCAACCACAAGGTTGCACGGCCAACAAAAATTGATTTACCGATTGCGACGTTCATCTTGCCGCCCTTCACATGGCTCAGCGTCAGGCGCGGCGCATTTTCATTAGCGGTACGGGCTTTGGCGATCAGCCGCTGAACGGCGGCCCGGTCGGAACCAACCACATGGGACCAGCCCCCTACCACCATTTGCGGCGTATAGACGTATCGCGCGCCAAGGCTACGGGCGTAACTTCGCTGACGCGAAGTCACCGTGGCGCTGGAAAAAGGATCGCGCCAGCCGAGTCCATTCCAGTAATCAACATGCATCGATAGCGCGAGGATGCCGGGTTGTTTCGCCAACTCACCCAGCAAAGCGTCGGCCGGGGGACAGGAACTACACCCCTGAGAGGTGAAGAGTTCAACCACCACCGGGTTGGGATCAGCCGCGCGCGCAGCGATGATAGATGTCATGAGCAGGGCGATCGCGACGGCGAGCGATGCTATCGTTTTGGTCACAAGGGAATGGGCGGTCATTCTAATTGTCGTTTTCATGATGAAACCCTAGGCCCGATACCGGCATGAGCCGAATCAATCACGTTCACGCTTTAGTGAGCCATGGAACACCATGCCCGTGGGGCCAGCCTAAAACCCCCAGGCCTAAAACCCACCAGCCTAAAACCCACCAGCCTAAAACCCAAATGTATGGTCGAGTGAAAAGGCGCCATCGGCGCGGGCCAGGCCATGAAACCCAAATAATCGGCATGTGACATCACGGATCACCACATAGCCGCCCTCGGCCGCACGGCAGGTAGCGGCGTCGAACAAACCGCTCATCCGCCAATACAGGCTGCCCCCGCAAGGGATTTCAATATCATGATGGGTCAGTTCCTCTCCGGCGGCGGAAAACACCGTGAGCCGCGTCTTGGAACGGGCATGCCATGGCAAGCTGGCCGGATAGATCAGATGGCAATGAGCATCAAAACCATCCGGGCCCAAGCGCAGGAATAGACGGGTCGTCAAGCCCGGTGGACGGGTTGTATAACTCTGCGGTTCGTCGCGATAGACCATTGCCGTGTTGTAGATATGAGCGCCGAACGTTGTTTCGGTGACATGACCACCGGCCCGCGCTTCGAAACGGGCGAGCGCATGGAGCCAACCGTCGGCTTCGCCACCGTCGCGGAAATCGTACATCAGCTCGGCATGACCAAAACCGCTCTCGAGACGGGTACCGGCCTCGGCCAGCACATCATCAACTTTGACAGCCAATGAATCGCGCCGCGCCAAACGGCCCAGGAAACGGCGCGCAACCTCCGCCCCCGAAGCGTCATAAACAGCCAACGCAATCGGCAAGTCCTGCTGCGCCGTTGTCATCGGGGTCGGCAGATAGGTCGCGGCATAGGTATCAAGCGGCAAGATCGGCAACGGCAGGATGTAGCCTTTGCCCATGGTCGCGCCAAGGTCAGGAATATGGGGATCGGGCACAAGGTCGGTGCGTTCGACATTAACGTGGCCCAACCGGATGCGCCCGGTGGTATCGGCCACTTCGTAGCGCGGGCGCACAAAATAACGCCCGGCCTTGATTTCGATCTGATCGGGCCAACGAGCTTCAGGCATCAGGGCACCGACATCCACGGGATAACACCCGAATGCCGCGACCTCCGCATCAAGAAGGTGCACGTCTTTGGACCCCATGAGATTAAAACCAACCTCCCCCACAGGGATAGCAACCGGATGACTGTTTTGAATCCACAGGATCACCCGCTCACCCTCGGCCGGGGACGGCAATCCCGCGTAAAGATCGGCCGGCCACGGGTTGGCATCGTGTGTCGCCGACAAATGCCCCGTCCCATTTGGCCCCTTATTGTCGCCATAGGTGTCGATGACATATTTCAAAATATCATGGCCGGCGACGCGGATTGCGTGCATGAACAGCGATCCGGTAAATGAGCCAAGGCCGAAGCGCTGAGCAATATCCGCCGAATCGATAGTGAAAGCGGCGCCGGGACCGGGCAGCGGCTCGGTCCATTCGGCAAGCGCTTGTCCGTCTTCACCAAACAGCTTCAACCACATGGCAGCATCCTTAGCGCCATAGGTGCCCCAGTAATTGACCGACATGATGCGGGTGTGATGATCCCCGGTTTCTTTGAGAAACCCGAAATTGGTGACGAAGTTGAGCGGATCGAGATAATCGCGGCTATTGGTCAACATCTCACCAGGTAGGCGGAATGCATCAAAGCTCACCACTTCGGCGCCCACCGGTAACAGATGTGCGATTTGGGCGATCAATCGGTCGGCATCAAAAGCGCAAACCAAGACCACCCGGCAATCGCACCCGGAAAGTTCGGTCGCGGCGCGAGCCGGACATCCAAGTACGTCCTTGCCAACCTCATCGAAGTTTTGAACAAACACCCCGGCAAGATCGAGGGCGGTTAGATTGAAAAAACTATCGGCATCCCCCGCCTGACCGAGAGGATCATAAACGGCGACCGCGCCAAGACCGGCAATGCGGACCAGGGTGTCACGCGCACTGACCGCCGTCAGGGGATGGCCCAAGGCCTTGAATAGGGTTGAGCCACCGGAATTGTTGCCCGGCCGCCAGCCCTTATTGGTAAAGGTTTCGATATTGAGGGCCATGCCCGTCCCGATCTTGTCTTGCGCATCCCACCATCATCCCCGAGGCAGACCCCGAGGCGATCATTTGTAACAAGCGGTCCCGGTCGCCGCCAGCCCCTAGCCGCGCGCAGCGCGGTAACGCCGGGCGATCTCTCCCGCGGCAGCGGCGATTTCGCGCAACGGGGCGGGCTGCAAAGTGAAATCCACCACGCCCTCAAATGGGCGCGTATGGCCTCGAGTTCGCATGGCCGCGTGAAAGGCGTCCAAACGCGTCGAAGACCCTGGATACATCATCACATAGACGGGTTTGCCACTGGCCGCCGCCTCACAGGTCATGTTGACCGAATCACAAGTCACGAT
The DNA here is from genome assembly GCA_047621105.1 of Alphaproteobacteria bacterium. GTDB lineage: Bacteria > Pseudomonadota > Alphaproteobacteria > SMXQ01 > SMXQ01 > WHSO01. Next base: position 9,008 of record JBLHLO010000003.1, on the reverse strand, counting down.
CAGCGCGTCAGCAAGGCCGATCAGGGCGAGATACGGGTTCAGCACAATCCCATCCCAAATATAGGCCCCGGTTCCTTCGAGCCGCGCGCGAAGCAATGCCACATTGGCAAGCCCGGTGCGCCGCGATGGCACCACGGCGAGGCCGCAACCGGTCGCTTCTTGAAGCGCCCGCAGACGATCGGCCAAGGCCACGATCTCCCCCGCCTCGATGGTATAGGCGCGGCTCGGCCCCCCCACCAGCACGGTGACCAAGGGGCGCGCGAGATGGGCAAAACGCGGACGCTGGGCCTCGGCTATGGCTGCCAAACGCGGCACCGTCAGACCATGGACCGACCCAAGGCATTCGATCACATTGTCACCCCCAACACCGTCATGGGCCGGCACCACCACGGTATCAAACCGCTTCAGAGACACGCGCGGATTTTGGATATGAATGAGATAGGTGCCCGGGCCGCCCGATTTACGGCTCGCACGCTTGACGGCTAGCGCCGGCGCAACGCTGCGCCGCCCACAGGTAATGAGGATATCCGGCCAGGGCGGCACCAATTGGGCGCCGGCCAGGTTGGCGACGGTCAGCGGCACTGGCCACAATAATGCCGGCAGCACACCCCAACGGGGCGGCTCCGCGCGCTTGACCACAACGTCACAACCGAGCGCCGTCGCCAAAGCACGGGTTTGGGTTTCCATCCCCACGTGCCCCTCGCTCAGGGTCCAAGCACGGACACCTTCTAGATGCCCACTCTCTCGGTCCTCGTGCATAACCTGCGCCCTTGGCGCCGGAGACCGGCGCGGGCCTCAGTTAGCCATCATGTCGCGCAACACATAGGGCAGGATGCCCCCATTCAGGTAGTAATCAACCTCATCCAAGGTATCGATGCGACACTTCACCTCGACCGTTTCCGACGTCCCATCGGCACGGTGGATGGTGAACGGCAGCATCATGCCCGGCGTGATATCTTTTTCCACGCCGATGATGTCGAAGGTTTCGCTGCCGTCGAGCTTGAGGGTGTCACGGCTGACACCATCGGGGAACACTAGCGGCAGAACGCCCATGCCAACCAGATTGGAACGGTGAATGCGTTCAAACGATTCGACGATCACCGCCTTGACGCCCAACAACATGGTGCCCTTCGCCGCCCAATCGCGCGACGACCCGGTGCCATATTCCTTGCCGCCAACGATGATCAGCGGCACACCATCCTTTTTGTAAAGTTGCGCCGCATCAAAGATCGACATTTCCTTGCCATCCGGCAAATGGCGGGTGATGCCGCCTTCGGTACCCGGCGCCAATTCATTGCGCAAACGGATGTTTGCGAAAGTGCCGCGCATCATCACCTCGTGATTGCCGCGCCGCGCGCCAAAAGAATTGAAGTCCTGACCGCCGACCTGGTGGCGGACGAGATACTCGCCCGCCGGGCCGTCGGTCTTGATGGACCCGGCCGGAGAGATATGATCAGTCGTGATCGAGTCACCGAGACGGGCCAACAAGCGCGCGCCCTTGATATCGGAAACCGGCGCCGGCTCCTTCGGCATGTCCACGAAATAGGGCGGCAGGCGGCAATAGGTGCTATCGGCTTCCCATTCATAAGTAACCCCGGTCGAGGTTTTGACCTTCTTCCAATCGTCATCGCCTTCGAAAACATTGGCGTAACGGGTGCGGAACATATCGGCTTGCAGTGATCGTTCCAAAGTTTCGGCAATTTCCTGGGAAGTCGGCCAAATATCTTTGAGGTAGACGTCCTTGCCATCCTTGCCCTGACCGATCGGATCCCTGACCAGATCGATCTTGAGTGAGCCTGCCAGCGCGTACGCCACCACCAAAGGCGGCGAGGCGAGATAGTTCGCCTTACAATAAGGATGCACCCGACCTTCAAAGTTACGGTTGCCCGATAACACGGCGCCGGCCACCAGATTGCCCGCGTCGATTGCCTTGGACACCGGTTCATCAAGTGGGCCTGAATTGCCGATACAAGACGTGCAGCCAAAGGCGACAACGTTGAAACCCAGCGCGTCGAGATCACCCTGCAATCCCGCCTTCTCCAGGTAATCGGCGACCACCTTGGAGCCCGGGGCCAATGATGTTTTGACCCACGGTTTGCGCTTAAGGCCCTTGGCAATGGCGTTGCGCGCCACAAGACCGGCGGCCAACATCACCGAGGGGTTCGATGTATTGGTGCAACTGGTGATCGCCGCAAGCACCACGTCACCATGGGCAAGATCATGGCCCATGCCTTCGACCGCTGCCGTGGCATTGGGGCTCGCCTTCCCCAAAAGGTCAGGCAATACTTTTTCGAAGGCATCCGCAGCACCGGATAGGGCGACGCGGTCCTGGGGCCGCTTGGGCCCGGCGAGCGACGGCTCCACCGATGACATGTCAAGCGAGAGCGTCTCGGTGAACACCGGATCCTTGCCGGTTTCGCGCCACATCCCCTGGGCCTTGGCATAGGCTTCCACCAAGGCCACTTGATCCTCATCGCGGCCGGTAAGTTTGAGATAGCGGAGGGTTTCCGCATCAATCGGGAAGAAGCCACAAGTGGCACCGTATTCGGGCGCCATATTGCCGATGGTTGCCCGATCGGCAAGCGGCAGGTGATCAAGGCCATCACCATAAAATTCGACGAACTTACCGACCACACCTTGCTTGCGCAGCATCTGAACGACCGTAAGCACCAAGTCGGTTGCCGTGGTGCCTTCTTTAAGGGCGCCGGTCAATTTGACGCCGATCACTTCGGGCAGCAGCATGGACGTAGGTTGGCCCAGCATCGCCGCTTCCGCTTCAATGCCCCCAACACCCCAACCGAGAACCGCGAGGCCGTTGACCATGGTGGTGTGACTGTCGGTACCCACCAAGGTATCGGGATAAATGACGCCCTCATCATTGCTCCACACCACGCGCGAAAGATATTCCAGATTGACCTGGTGGCAGATGCCGGCCCCGGGCGGCACGACACGGAAATTATCGAATGCGTCTTGGCCCCAGCGCAGGAAGGAATAGCGTTCCTGGTTACGTTCATATTCACGGGCGACATTCGCTGCGTAAGAATCTTTGGTGCCGTAATTGTCGATCATCACTGAATGGTCAATGACCAGGTCGACCGGCGACAATGGGTTAATGCGCTTGGGATCGCCGCCCATATCGACCATCGCCTGACGCATGGCGGCAAGATCTACCACCGCTGGCACGCCGGTTAAGTCCTGCATCAATACACGAGCGGGACGGAAAGCCACTTCGTGATCGGATCGGCGGTCCTTGAGCCAATCGGCCACCGACCTGATGTCATCGGCCTTCACCGTGCGCCCGTCTTCCCAGCGCAACAGGTTTTCCAGCAAAATCTTGAGCGAGACCGGCAGGCGTGAAATATCGCCGAGGCCGCCAACGGCTGCTTCCGGCAGACCGTAATAAGTGTAGCTCTTATCCCCTACCTTCAGGGTGCGTTTCGATTTGAAGCTATCAGCTGAGCTCGCCAAGGTCTTTCTCCTGTGTTGACTGGACGCGCCTGCCGGGCCCGGTGGCGCGCTCTTCAAATTACATACAAGGCCCAAGAAAATGCGGTGTTAAAGGAGAACCGGCGGGCCGTCAAATTTCCGCTTCAAAAGGACCCGGCAGTCCGGCACAACACGCCGGGAAGCCGCCTGAAACGCTGTAATACACGGTGGCAGCCCAAGAATGAGTGAAAATACCACATTTTCGCCCCATTAGGGCCCCACTCCCGTCACATTTACAGGCTTTTATATCCCTACTGGAAGGCTAGGGCAGCATTCCCCCCTCCCCCCGTTGCACGGTCTTCTAGGGTAGCCTCCGACCGGCCATCTGATGCCGGCATTAGAGCGGCCACCGGTTCCCCCACCGGTGGCCGCTTTTCTTTATGGTTATTTTTATCTTTATATTTGTACCTTATGACCCACTGACGAAGGCGCAGCCCCGTTTCTTGTGCGCCCACAAGGCTTGAGGGCCCGATTAACCATACAGTGTGCTATAGGGACGACATGTCATCGGCCGACACATATAAATCCGCATATAATTCCATGAGCGCAGAAGGGGGCAGCACCCTTTTTTCCGGTGCAGGCCTCGCCTGTATCCGGGGCGGACGGGTCTTATTTGCCGGACTCGGCTTCACCCTGTCACCCGGCGGCGTCCTGCTACTGACCGGCCCCAACGGCATTGGCAAATCGAGCCTATTGCGCATCATGGCCGGATTGCTGCCGCGCGCCGGTGGATCACTCATCACAGATTCCCTAACCACCCGCGGAGGGGCCGCACCCATGGCCTATCTTGGTCATGATGATGCCCTCAAAAGTCATTTAACGGTCCGCGAGACCCTGAATTTTTGGACCTGCATCCACGGCACCGATGAGCCTGCGGCACGGACAAACGCCATCGCCGAAGCCAGCACTGCCTATGCCCTTGGCCCCTTGAGCGATCTTCCCTGCCGGTTTTTATCGGCCGGGCAACGCCGCCGCGTCGGGCTGGCCCGGGTTGCGGCCTCTGGCGCAGCGTTATGGTTGCTCGATGAGCCGACGACGGCGCTCGACGACGCAGGGGTGCAAGCGTTCGAACGCGCGCTCAAGCAGCATCGCGCCACTGGCGGCATGGCGGTGATTGCCACCCATACCGAAATCACCGCAGAGGATACCGAGCGGCTTGAGATCGCGCGTTTTGCCGGCTCGGATCTCGCCGATCCATTCTACCGGGGCCTCACCCTGGACGAGGAAGCCTGAGCATGGGCACGGTTGGCGCCATCATCGCGGTCGAACTACGGCTCGCCTGGCGGCGGGGGGCAGATTCACTAATGGTTGTCGCCTTCTTCGTGCTGGCGGCGGTACTGTTTGCCTTCGGCATGGGCGGCGACCCGGCGCTTTTGACCCGCATCGCACCGGGGCTCATCTGGGTGACCGCCCTACTTGCTTCAATGCTGGCGCTTGAACGTCTGTTCACGGTCGATTTTGAAGATGGCAGCCTGGATGCCTTGATGCTGGCAGAAACACCTTTAGAATTAATCGTGCTGGCAAAGAGCACTGCCCATTGGATCGCCACCGGGGTACCGGTGATCGCCGCGGCGCCGGTTCTGGCCGTGATCCTCAACATGCCGATCGATGGATTTTTGTGGTTGATCGCCGCGCTCGCCCTCGGCACACCAACACTGGCCTTGATCGGCGCCATCGGCGCGGCACTGACATTGGGCGCGCGGCGCGGCGGCGTACTTGTTTCCCTGCTCGTCCTCCCACTTTATATTCCGGTGCTGATCTTCGGCGTTGCCGCGGTGGAAGCCGCGCTCGGCGGGTTCAATGCCACACCCCGGCTGATGGCGCTCGGCGGATTTTTGCTGGCGGCATTGGCCCTGGCCCCTTTCGCGGCCGCGGCCGCATTACGGCAGGCTGTAAGGTAAAAAATAATGTTCAATTTTCTCGCTAATCCCGCCCGCTTCATGCGCATCGCCGGGGCAGTGCTGCCCTGGTGCTGGGCAATTGCGCTGATTACCGGCGGTATCGGTCTTGGTCTCGCGCTGTTTGTATCGCCTGCCGATTATCAACAAGGCGATTCGGTGCGCATCATGTACATCCACGTGCCATCGGCGTGGATGGCGCTCTCGGTTTATACGCTGATCGCCGTTTTTTCCGCCATTGCTTTGGTCTGGAAACATCCCTTGGCCCATATCGTTGCCGGCGCCGCAGCGCCGCTGGGCGCCGGGTTCACAGCGATCTGCCTGGTCACCGGCGCCCTGTGGGGCCAGACCAGCTGGGGCACCTGGTGGGTGTGGGACGCGCGGCTTACTTCAGTGCTCGTGCTCTTCTTTCTCTATCTGGGGCAGATGGCCCTGGCTGATGCCTTCGACGACCCCGAGCGCGGCAACCACGCCGCCGCATTATTAGCGCTGGTCGGCTTCGTCAATATTCCGATCATTAAATTTTCGGTCGAATGGTGGTCGACACTCCACCAGCCGGCATCGGTCATCCGCGCGAGCGGCCCAGCGATCCATCCTTCCATGCTGTGGCCGCTGGCCATGATGGCAGTGGCCTTCATGGCCTATTTTGCTGCACTTTTAATCTTGCGCGTGCGCACCACGATTGCTCAGCGCAAATTGCAAGCCATCCTCATCACACAAGGAGCCCGCGGGTAATGACAACAACGTTACTCGACTTCCTGCACTTAAATGGTTACGGCCTGTATGTCTGGCCCGCTTTCGTTTTTGCCGCCATCGTGCTTGTCTGGATGGGCGTGGGGACCCTGCGCCGATTGAAAGCCCAAGAAAATGCACTCACACAAGCCCAAGAGGCCGTAGCAGCGCGGGACCCTAAATCATGACTGATTCACCCCCACAACCTGCACCACAACCTGCACCACAACGGGGGCCCCAACGCGCTAGACCCGCACTGACCAAACGGCGGCGGCGGCTTTATTTGCTTGGTGCGGCAGCAGCGGTACTGGGCCTTGCGGCAACACTGATATTAAATGCTTTCGAAGACAGTCTGGTGTTCTTCTATTCCCCGACCGACCTTGTGACCAAAAAAGATATTCCCAAGGACCGTCTCATTCGCATCGGCGGGTTGGTGGAAAAAGGCAGCATCTTGCGCCAGGGACCGGAAGTCCGCTTCATCGTCACCGATACCGTCCATAAGTTGAATGTCATCTACCGCGGTATTCTGCCGGACCTATTCCGCGAAGGTCAGGGCGTGGTGGCCCAGGGGCGGATGGGCGCCAAGGGCGCGTTCGAGGCGCGCGAAGTCCTGGCCAAGCACGACGAAACCTATATGCCCCGCGAAGTCGCCGACGCCATCAAACGATCTGGGCAATGGAAAGAATCGGGTGGGGGAAAATCCGGAAACAAAGCGCCGAAGGACGGCGCTGGGAAAATGGGGACACCATGATTGCCGAAGCCGGACATTTTGCCTTGATCCTTGCCTGCCTGTTGGCATTGGTGCAATCGATCGTGCCGCTCTTGGGCGCGGCGCGAAACGACAACGCGCTGATGGACATGGGCCGGATCGCCGCAGTGGCACAATTCACCTTCATCGTCGCGGCCTTCTTGACGCTAATGCATGCCTATGTGGTTTCGGATTTTTCCGTCGCCAACGTTGCCCAGAATTCCCATTCGGCGAAACCGCTACTCTACAAAATCGCTGGCGTGTGGAGTAATCACGAAGGCTCAATGGTGCTGTGGATTCTCATCCTGGCGCTGTTCGGTGCCGCCATCGCCGCTTTCGGCACCAACTTGCCGCCCGGATTGCGCGCCCGCGTGCTGGCCGTGCAGGGGATGATCGGTTTTGCTTTCTTGGTGTTCATCATCGCCACCTCAAACCCGTTTCTGCGGCTTGATCCCGCACCCCTGGACGGCAATGGACTTAACCCAATCTTGCAAGACCCGGGTCTCGCCTTTCACCCGCCGTTCCTCTATCTCGGTTACGTCGGTTTTTCGGTCGCCTTTTCCTTCGCCGTGGCAGCCCTGATTGAAGGCCGTGTCGACGCCGCCTGGGCGCGTTGGGTCCGGCCCTGGACGCTGGCCGCCTGGTGCGCGCTGACCCTCGGCATCGCCTTGGGCAGTTGGTGGGCCTATTACGAACTGGGCTGGGGCGGCTTCTGGTTCTGGGACCCGGTGGAGAACGCGTCGTTCATGCCCTGGCTGGCGGGCACCGCCCTGTTGCATTCGGCGATTGTCGTTGAAAAACGCGATGGGCTTAAAAGCTGGACCATTTTGCTGGCTATCCTCACCTTTGTTTTGGCCTTGATGGGCACCTTCCTGGTGCGTTCCGGCGTGTTGACCTCGGTGCATACCTTTGCTGCCGACCCCACCCGCGGCTTGTTCATCCTGGTCCTGCTCCTGATCGCGGCGGGCGGCAGCCTTGGCCTTTATGCCTTGCGCGCGCCAAGTTTGCGCACCGGCGGATTGTTCGCGCCGATCTCCCGCGAAGGAGGCTTGGTGCTGAACAACCTTCTCCTCGGCACGGCGACGGCGACGGTGTTGCTCGGCACCCTTTATCCATTGGTGCTGGAAGCCTTGAACGCGGGCAAAGTGTCGGTCGGCGCGCCTTATTACAATCTGACTTTCGTGCCGATCATGATGCCGCTCTTCATCGTCATGGGCATCGGTCCCATGCTGTCGTGGAAGCGCGCCGATTTGTCCGGCGTGTTGGCGCGATTAAGAATTGCCGCCATCGTTGCCGCCCTGGTCGTTTGCGCGACCATCTTGCTCTACGACGGGCCGATGATGGCCATTGTCGGTGTGGGCCTCGCGGCCTGGCTGATTATGGGCGCCGTGACCGAACTTTGTGAGCGCATCAAATTATTTCGCGCGCCCTTTACCGAAAGCATTCGCCGCTTGGGCGGCGTGCCACGTTCCGCCATCAGCATGACCATCGCCCATGCCTCCATGGGCGTGATCGTGCTCGGCATTACCGCCTCATCTGCCTGGCAGTCTGAGCGCATCTTGGTGATGGCGCCGGGCGATACGGTGGCCATCGCGGGCTATGACGTGCGGCTAGCGCGCGTCGATAAAGTGCAGGGCCCCAATTACCTCGCCGTGCGCGCCGAACTGGTGGTAACCGACAAAGGCAAACCGGTCACTATCTTGACGCCGGAAAAACGAACCTTTGCAACTCCCCCACAAACAACCACCGAAGCGGCGATCTACACCACTTTTATGGCCGACCTCTACGGCGTGTTGGGCGACCCGGTCTCCCCCGGTGCGGGCAGTTCCGGACGCGGCGGGGCCAAGTTCGGCTGGACCATCCGGCTCTATCACAACCCACTGGTACCGTGGATTTGGATCGGCGCGGTGATCATGGTGCTGGGCGGGCTAGTGTCGCTCACTGATCGCCGTCACCGGGTCGGCGCGCCGGGGCGTAAACGCCAGCCTGTTCCTGGTTCCGCGTAAGGGCACTGATGAGATTCCGCTGATGAGATTCCTATGCGTCGCCTGATTTTCATTATTCCTGCCCTGCTGCTCGCCGGCACCGGGGCGATGTTTGCCGTGTTGCTGTGGACCCCACGCGATGTGAGCGAAATCCCCTCA
>JBLHLO010000002.1:0-22765 GCA_047621105.1 Alphaproteobacteria bacterium | reverse complement strand
GCTGGACGGCGATGGCCATCGGCTTTGTCGGTGTGCTGATCGTTGCTCGCCCGGCTGTCGACACGGTGACGCTGCCATTAATTGTTTTGGTGTTTTCCACGGCCTGTCATGCATCTGCCCATGTTTTTTTGAAAAAAGTGACAGGCCACGACAAGCCGACAACGGTGGTGTTTTACTATTTGGTGATTTCCACATTCGTCGCCACGGTGCCGACCATCATGGTGTGGACCATGCCGACATTTACACAATTCCTGTGGCTGGCGTTGACTGGTGTTCTCTATCTAATGGGGCAGTCGATGATCACGCTCGCCTTCCGGGCGGCTGAAGCGACGGCAATCGCCCCCTTTGATTATGCGCGCCTGCTCTATGGGATTTTGTTCGATATTGTGCTGTTCACCAATTATCCCGACGCGTGGACGATTACCGGATCTTGCGTGATTGTCGGGTCCACGCTCTATGTGGCCCGGCGTCAAGCGCAGGTTGGCCGGACCAAGCCGGAGCCAACCGATCCCCCTGTTTAAGCACATCTTCCTACCCTTGCGTGGCCCGGGCTCATCCTTGAAGATAGGCACCCATCCCGACCACACATCTGATGAACAGATCACTTATCACGCCAACAACAATGGCACGGCGGCTTCCGATCTTGCCATTGCCCAGTGGGTCTATGATAAATGCAAATCCATGGGCCGGGGTATCAAGCCTGAGCTGCCGGTCCCCGGCACGCAATAACAGGGCCCCGTCAGCCCGAGGATCAAGACCATTACCGGACCCATTGCCCGCGCTCAGGCGTCTTTCGCGTTAATCTCCGGCAACGTACGCGGTGCCATCTGGATGATGGCGTCAACCGTTGCCTTTTCCGCCATGCAGGCCGTGGGTAAGTATCTGGGCGACGAAATCCATGCGTTTGAGCTGACCTTCTTTCGGGCGCTGTTTGCGACCATTGCCATATTGCCCTTCGTCATGCGGCTGGGTCTCAAGGGTTTTCAAACAAAGCGCCATCCCATGCAACTCTTGCGGGGGGTACTCGGCGCCACTGCAAGCTTCTGCGTGTTCTACGCGGTTACTCATATTTCGCTAGCCGATGCCACGGCGATTTCCTTTACCCGGCCGCTGTTCATGATCGTCGTTGCGATGATTTTCTTGGGCGAAGTAGTGCGTATTCGCCGCTGGCTTGCGACCTTGATTGGTTTTGGCGGGGTGATCCTCATGGCGCGCCCGGGCTTTGGCGGCGCACTTGATCTCGGGGCGCTGGCGGCCTTGGGCTCCGCTTTTTTCTTCTGCCTCTCCCATGTCTGCGTCAAAAAGCTATCTGCCACCGAAGGTCCGATGACCATCATGATTTATTACAGCGTGGTATCGACATGCATGCTGTTGGTGCCGACCGTGATGGTATGGGTGACCCCGACTTGGACACAGCTTGGGTTGCTCGCGGTGATGGGTGGGCTTGGCGCGGCGGCGCAGAGCTGCATCGTCTATAGTTTGCGCGCTGGTGAGGCGACAGTAGTGGAACCGTTCGAATATGTGCGTCTGATCTTCGCTGTCGCGTGGGGGTATTTTTTGTTCAACCATTTCCCGAGCCTCTGGACCTTTGCCGGTGCCGCGGTCATCATCTGCGCCAATGTCTATATTGCGCGCCGTGCCGCACGCGAAGAGCCCGCGACGGGGGTCGCGCCCTAATGAACTTAAATATGACGCAACAGCTATGAGTGACGGACCCCTTGCCCATTACCGCGCTGAAATTGCGGCCGGGCATCTTGAAAGCGACCCGGTTCAGGTACGGGCAGCGGAAAAGCTCGAAAAGCTATACAGCGCACTGACCCAGTATTGCCCGGGGGCGAGAAGGGGCTGGAAAGCACGGCTCGGGTTAGCCCGCGCAGAAGCACCGCCGCGGGGCCTCTATTTTTATGGGGGTGTCGGGCGCGGCAAGTCGATGCTGATGGATTTGTTTTTCGACACCGTTGATGTGCCGAATGGGGCCAAGCGCCGTGTTCATTTCCACGAATTTATGTTGGAAGTGCACGCGCGTCTCCACGCTTGGCGGCGACGGACTAAAGACTCCAAGGAAGCGGATCCCTTACCCAAGATCGCCGCCGAGGTGCGTGAGAGTGCGATGTTGCTGTGCTTTGATGAATTTCAGGTCACAAATATTGCCGATGCGATGATTCTCGCACGCCTGTTCGAAAACCTGCTTGAGCTTGGCGTGGTGGTGGTGGCGACATCAAACCGTGCGCCAGATGCACTTTATAAGGACGGCTTGCAGCGTGATCGTTTTATGCCCTTCATTGCACTCTTGAAGGAACGGCTTGATGTCGTGCACCTCGATGGCGAGCTTGATTACCGTCTGCGGCGGTTGCGCGATATGGACGTTTATTTCACGCCCCTGAACGATGCTGCAAGGGTGGCTCTCGATGCCGCCTTTCGCCGTCTGGTCGATGACGAGGCGGGGGAGGGTGTCGCCCCTGAGCCGGTGACGCTCGTTGTCCAGGGCCGGGAATTATGGGTGCCGGCCGCGGCCCGTGGCACGGCGCGCTTTACCTTCGAGGAGCTCTGTGCCCGACCGCTTGGCGCCGCCGATTACCTCGCCATCGCGCGGGTTTTCCATACCCTCATCATTGAGCAGATTCCGGTCCTAAGCCCCGAAAGCCGGGACCGAGCGGCCCGCTTCGTTATTTTGATCGACGTCTTGTACGAGCATCGGGTCAAGCTGGTGTGTTCGGCTGAAGCGGCGCCCGATGCCCTTTATCCTGCTGGGGACGGATCATTTGATTTTGCCCGCACGGCATCCCGGTTGATCGAGATGCAGACCAAGGAGTACAAAGCCCTGACCCATATCGCCGGGTCCCCATAATCGGGGAAGAATGCCGGGCACCGTTCACAGGCAAACACATCACAAGAGGCCATTATGCAATTGAACCGTCAGGAAGTGGATGATTTCATCAACCGTGCATTGGCCGAGGACATCGGCCGCGGCGATCTCACCACCAATACGACCATTCCGATGGGGACGACGCTCAAAGCGTCCATGGTGGCGCGCCAGGACCTCGTCGTCTGCGGCATCGAGATTGCCGCCTTGGCTTTTACCCGCGTCAATAAAGATATCAAGGTCGAGATCAAGATCAGCGACGGGACCAAGGCGGCTAAGGGTACGGCTCTCGCCATCGTCGAAGGCGATGCCCGCGCCGTGCTGGCGGCGGAGCGCACGGCGCTCAATATTTTGCAGCATCTGTCGGGAATTGCGACCGAGGTTCGCAAATATGTTGAGGCGGTCGAGGGTACCGGCTGCACCATGATCGATACTCGCAAGACGATCCCCGGCTTGCGCAATCTTGCCAAATACGCGAGCTTCATTGGCGGGGCGCGCAATCATCGCATTCGCCTTGATGATGGTGTGTTGATCAAGGATAACCATATTGCCGCTGCCGGTTCACTCACCGAAACCGTTAAACGCGCCATGCGTGGCACGCCGGCGCTGACCGTGGTCGAGGTCGAATGTGATACCCTTGAGCAGGTCAAGGAAGCAGCCGAATCCGGTGTTGATATGATCTTGCTCGACAACATGGATGTGGATCATTTGAAACAGGCGGTGGAGATCGTCGCCGGGCGCTGCCGCATCGAATGTTCGGGGGGCGTGACGTTGGAGACCGTGCACGCCAAGGCCATGACCGGGGTCGCTTTCATCTCGTCCGGCCGGATGACCCAATCGGCGCCTGCCGTTGATATCGGCCTTGACTGGGGCTAGGGCTGACGAGGGTCCAGGTCGCAGTCCAGGTCGCAGATCGTAACGATTACCTGAGAAGGTTTTGCTACTGCTTGCTCCTCGGGCAGATTCGGGCTAGTAAACCGCCGGTCACATCGCCCCATTCGATCTGTCTGCCCGCAAGGGCCAGCTTCACCAGTTTCAAGGGAAAGAACAATGGCTCGTAATAAAATCGCACTCATCGGCGCTGGTAATATCGGCGGCACCCTGGCCCATCTTGCCGGTATCAAGGAACTTGGCGACATCGTCTTGTTCGACGTAGTCCAGGGGATGCCCCAGGGCAAGGCGTTGGATCTTTCGCAATCGGCGCCGATCGAAGGCTTTAATGCATCGCTCAAGGGCGCCAATGCTTATAGCGCCATCAAGGGCGCCGATGTGGTCATCGTGACCGCGGGTATTGCGCGCAAGCCAGGGATGAGCCGCGATGACCTTCTGGGCATCAATTCGGGCATCGTCGAGACCGTCGGCAAAGCAATCAAGCAATACTGCCCCAAGGCATTCGTCATCGTTATCACCAACCCGCTCGACGTGATGGTTGGCGTGTTGCGGGATGCATCGGGGTTGCCCCATAACCGCGTCGTTGGTATGGCAGGGGTGCTCGATTCGGCACGTTTCCGCTGCTTCCTAGCGGAAGAATTCAACGTTTCGGTCGAAGATGTGACGGCTTTCGTGCTCGGTGGGCATGGCGACAGCATGGTGCCGCTGCCGCGCTATTCCACGGTTGGCGGCATTCCGTTGCCGGATCTGGTCAAGATGCGCTGGACCACGCAAAAACGCCTTAATGCCATCGTCCAGCGTACCCGGGACGGCGGTGCTGAGATCGTGTCGCTGCTCAAGACGGGTTCCGCTTTCTACGCCCCGGCCTCTGCCGCGATCCAGATGGCTGAAAGCTACCTCAAGGACCAAAAGCGCCTGCTGCCCTGCGCTGCATACCTCAAGGGTGAGTACGGGGTTAAAGGCTTCTATGTGGGCGTACCGGCGGTCATCGGCGCCAAGGGTGTCGAAAAAATCGTCGAAATTCCGCTTACAGCGGCGGAAAAGGCCGAATTCAACGCCTCGGTCAAGGCCGTCAAGGTCCTCACGGCGGATCTCGCCAAGCTCAAGAAAAAAACCAAGAAACCGGGCCGCAAGTAACCCCCGGACCGTTGCGGATCAGGGCTCGGTCCTGGGCCTAAATTCGTATGGTTAACGGTTGCGAAAGGTATTCCGGGTGATACATTAACCATGACTGCCCGCAGAAAACCGGTATTTCCGGGTCCCTTTCCCGATAATAGCTGAGCCCAATGAATATTCATGAATACCAGGCCAAGGGCCTGTTGGCTAAATACGGCGTCGCCGTTCCCCGCGGTGGGGTTGCATATACGCCCAAGGAAGCTGAACGCCTTGCCAAGGATCTGGGCGGTGCCGTCTGGGTGGTTAAGGCACAGATTCATGCCGGGGGCCGCGGTAAGGGCGGCGGTGTCAAAGTCGTCAAGTCGGTCAAGGATGCCGGCGACGCTGCAAAAAACATGATCGGCATGCAGCTGGTTACCCATCAGACCGGTCCCGAAGGTAAGGAAGTCAAGCGCGTCTATGTTGAAGAAGGTTGCAACATTGACCGCGAATTGTACCTCGGTATCCTGATCGATCGCGCCTCGAGCCGCATCACCATGATGGCGTCGACCGAAGGCGGGGTCGAGATCGAGCAAGTCGCCGCCAAAACCCCGGAAAAAATTCTTAAAGTAGCGATTGATCCCGCCACCGGCATGCAGCCGTTTCATGCGCGTAGGCTGGCTTTTGGCCTCGGCCTCAAAGGGGATGAAATCAAGAACGCGGTCCGTCTGATGATGGGGCTGTATGACGCCTTTATCGGGCTTGATGCGTCTCTTGCCGAAATTAATCCGATGGTCGTTACCAAGGAAGGCGCCGTCATGGCGCTCGACGCCAAGATGAATTTCGACGACAACGCGCTGTTTCGACACAAGGATGTGGCCGAACTGCGCGACGAGGATGAAGAAGATCCGGCCGAGCTTGAAGCGTCAAAACATGACCTCAATTATATCAAGCTGGATGGCAATATCGGCTGCATGGTCAATGGTGCCGGGCTCGCTATGGCGACCATGGATATCATTAAGCTGTATGGCGGCTCGCCCGCTAATTTCCTGGACGTCGGCGGCGGCGCCACCCGTGAACGGGTGACCACCGCTTTCAAGCTGATCCTGTCGGACGCAAATGTCGAAGGCATCCTGGTCAATATTTTCGGCGGTATCATGCGCTGCGACGTGATCGCCGAAGGTGTGGTAGCCGCCGCGCGCGAGGTCAGCTTGCATGTGCCCCTGGTGGTACGGCTCGAAGGGACCAATGTCGATCTTGGCAAGAAAATCTTGAACGACTCCGGCCTGTCTATCGTTTCCGCGGACAATCTTGGCGATGCGGCTGAGAAGATTGTCCGCCAAGTTAAAGAGGCCGAATGATGGCGGTTTTAGTCGGCAAAGATACCAAGGTCATCTGTCAGGGCTTTACCGGGGCCCAAGGCACTTTCCATTCCGAACAGGCCATTGCCTACGGCACCAAGATGGTGGGCGGCGTCACGCCAGGGAAAGGTGGTTCAACCCATCTCGATCTCCCGGTGTTCGATACCGTTGCCGATGCGGTTGCCAAGACCGGGGCCAATGCGTCGGTCATTTACGTGCCGCCGCCGTTCGCGGCCGATGCCATTTTAGAAGCGATCGATGCCGAAATTCCCCTGGTGATCTGTATCACCGAAGGGATTCCAGTTCTTGACATGGTGCGGGTCAAGCGTGCCCTGGAAGGGTCTGGCACACGGTTGATTGGGCCAAACTGTCCGGGCATCATTACCCCCGGCGAATGCAAGATTGGCATCATGCCGGGCCATATCCATTCGCGCGGGAAGGTCGGCATCGTGTCGCGTTCCGGAACGCTAACCTATGAAGCGGTGGCCCAGACCACCGCCGTTGGCCTTGGCCAGTCGACCTGTATCGGGATCGGCGGTGATCCGGTCAATGGTACCAATTTTGTTGATTGCCTGGAAATGTTTCTGGCCGATGACGAAACCCAGGGGATCGTCATGATTGGCGAAATCGGTGGTTCCGCTGAAGAAGAAGCGGCTGCCTTCTACAAGGCATCGAAGCAGAAGAAGCCGATGATCGGCTTCATTGCCGGGGTAACTGCCCCACCGGGTCGGCGCATGGGCCATGCTGGTGCCATTATCGCCGGCGGCAAGGGCGGGGCTGAAGATAAAATCGCGGCGTTGAAATCTGCTGGAATCAAAGTTGCCGAATCGCCGGCCGCCTTGGGGAGCACCATTGCTAAAGCCTTGAAAGGCTAAGTATTTATTAGGCCGGGCCTGCTATTAAGCACGGATGGCACGATCACGATCAGACAATGGCATCGAACATGGATGAAACGAGCTTTCTCTCCGGAGGTAATGTCGCCTTCATCGAGCAGCTTTACGGCCGCTACCTGAAGGACCCCAAGTCTGTAGACGCAGATTGGGGAAAATTCTTTGCGGGCCTTGACGACGATGCACAGGATGCGCTCAAGAATATAGAAGGGGCGAGTTGGGCGCCGCCTAGGACGTCGCGCCCCTTGCTTGACAATGGCGCAGCTAATGATGATGTGGCGCCCATAGAAAAATCTGCCGCACCTGCCAGCGTCCCTGCCGATATAGCAGCCGTGCGTGCGGCGACACTCGATTCGATTCGTGCCCTCATGTTAATTCGCGCCTATCGCGTGCGCGGACATCTGATGGCGGATCTCGACCCTCTCGGTATTGATAAAGGTGAGGCCCATCCTGAATTGGATCCCACGGCCTATGGCTTTAAAGATGCTGACTGGGACCGGCAGATCTTCATCGACCATGTATTGGGGCTGGAGACGGCGACCTTGCGTGAGATTCTGGATGTAGTGCGGACAACCTATTGCGCCAAGGTCGGCGTCGAGTTCATGCATATCCAGGTGCCCGAGGAAAAGGCCTGGATTCAAGAGCGGGTGGAAAGCACCCGCAACCAGCCCGACTTCTCCGCCGACGAAAAGCGCGGTATCTTCCGCCATCTGGTCCGTGCCCAGGAATATGAGCGCTACCTTCATGTGAAATACACGGGCACCAAACGGTTTGGTTCTGACGGCGCCGAATCGATGATCACGGCGCTTGAAGAAATCATCCATACCGCGCGCCGCGTGGGGGTTGAGGAAATCATCTTCGGCATGCCGCACCGCGGGCGCCTCAACGTGCTTGCCAATATCATGGGTAAGCCGTATTCGGCGATTTTCTCAGAATTTCATGGCAACGCCGCCAATCCCGAGGACACCCAGGGTTCAGGGGACGTCAAATATCACTTGGGCACTTCGGGTGACCGGGAGTTTGAGGGGCAAAATCTTCATCTCTCGCTCAATGCCAATCCGTCACATTTGGAAGCGGTCGATCCGGTGGTGGTCGGTAAGGTGCGCGCCAAACAGAATCAGCGCGGTGATTTTACGCGTGAAAAGGTGATGGGCATTTTGATGCATGGCGATGCTGCTTTTGCCGGACAGGGATTGGTGCATGAAACCTTCCTATGTTCCGACCTTAAAGGGTATCGGTCGGGCGGCACGGTACATCTGATCGTCAACAATCAGATCGGCTTTACTACATCGCCGACTTACAGCCGATCTTCGCCTTATCCATCGGACGTCGCAAAATCCGTGCAGGCCCCGATCTTCCACGTTAATGGGGATGATCCGGAAGCCGTTGTTCATGTCGCCCGGCTGGCAACAGAATACCGCGCTAAATTCAAAAAAGACGTGGTCATCGATATGTTCTGTTATCGCCGCTTTGGCCACAACGAAGGCGATGAGCCGTCCTTTACCCAGCCGCTGATGTATAAGTGCATCGCCGATCATCCATTGGTCACCGACATCTATGCCAAGAAATTGGTGGCCGAAGGGGTTTTGAGCGAAGACGACGTCGCGGGTGAAATTAAAGCTTTCCACGATACCCTCGATCGGGATTTTGAGGCCTCCAAGTCGTTCAAGCCCAACAAGGCTGATTGGCTGGAAGGGGCTTGGACCGGATTTGAAGTGGCCTCCGGCGATGATCGTCGCGGCACTACCGACGTCGAAATGGATTTCCTGAAGCGGGTGGGCGAAGGCCTGACCCGTATCCCGGTGGATTTTAAAATCCATCCGCGTATCGACCGCCAACTGAAAGCCAAGCAAGAGATGATTGCTTCGGGCGAAAAGCTTGATTGGGCAACGGCAGAAGCACTCGCCTTCGGCACACTTTTGGTGGAAGGCTCGCCGGTGCGTTTGTCGGGTCAGGATTCGGGCCGCGGCACCTTTTCCCAACGCCATGCTGTGCTGACCGATCAGGAAACTGAGGAACGCTTTATTCCGCTTTGTAATCTCGATCCCGATCAGGCGCTTTGTGAAATTATCGATAGTCCGCTGTCGGAAGTCGCGGTGCTGGGCTTCGAATACGGCTATTCGATTACCGATCCTAATTCACTGGTGCTCTGGGAAGCGCAGTTTGGCGATTTTGCCAATGGTGCACAGGTGATCATCGATCAGTTTATTGCTTCAGGCGAAACCAAGTGGTTGCGCATGTCTGGCCTCGTCATGCTGTTGCCTCATGGTTATGAAGGCCAAGGGCCAGAGCATTCTTCGGCCCGGCTGGAGCGCTACCTGCAGATCTGCGGCGAAGACAACATGCAGGTAGTTAATTGCACGACCCCTGCTAATTATTTTCACGTGCTGCGCCGCCAAGTGCGCCGTAACTTCCGCAAGCCCCTGATCATCATGACGCCGAAGTCGCTTTTGCGCCACAAGCTGTGCGTATCCGAGCTTGCTGAGATGGGCCCCGGAACCACTTTTCATCGGGTATTGCCGGAAACCGAGGGCTTGGTTGCCGATGACAAGGTCAAGCATGTCGTGTTGTGTAGCGGCAAGGTTTATTACGACCTGCTGGCCGAACGCACGGAACGCGGGATCAAGGACGTTGCCATCGTGCGGTTGGAACAGCTCTATCCCTTCCCCATCCGTTCGTTGACCGAAGAACTGTCACGCTACCGCAATGCCGATGTGGTGTGGTGCCAGGAAGAGCCGTGGAACATGGGGGCCTGGACTTACATTGATCGGCGCCTGGAAGTTTTGCTGTGCGAGCTCGATATGCACGCCAAGCGCCCAATCTATGCGGGGCGTCTGGAGGCGGCTTCCACCGCAACTGGTTTGCTCCGTCGTCATAACGAGCAACAGGCGAAGCTCTTGGATGATGCCCTGACTGTGCGCACAGAAACCGACGCACGCACCGCACGCACAGGCGCGCGCCCCGCAGATGAGACCGAACGCACTCGTGCCCGCGTCCGGGCAAATGCGAAGGGCAAAAGCCCTAAGACAAAGGTGAAATGAGATGGCTATAGACATTGTCGTACCGGCCCTTGGCGAATCTGTGACCGAGGCGACCGTTGCTAAATGGCTCAAGTCCGCGGGCGAGGCCGTGGCGGTGGATGATCCTTTAGTTGAACTGGAAACCGATAAAGTCTCGGTCGAGGTGAATGCCAAGGCGGCGGGAGTGCTTGCTGAAATTGTTGCGGCTGACGGCGCCGAGGTTGAAGTCGGCGCTGTGTTGGGCCGTATCGACGAAGGGGGCACGGCGACGGCGAAGCCTAAGGAGGCACCTAAGGAAACCCCAATGGTAACGGCGGCACCTGCGCCCCAGGCAGCATCTAAGCCAGATCCCGCGCCGGCGCCGGTTGCCGGTAAGGATTCTGGCGCTGATGCGGCGCTTGCGCCTGCCGTGCGTAAACTGGTCGAAGATAACGGCCTTGATCCCGCCAAAATTCCCGCCACCGGCAAGGATGGCCGCCTGACTAAGGGCGACGTGCTGGCCTATATGGAAAAAGGTGCTTCACCGCAGAGCGCCCCGCCCGCGGCGGCGGTACCGAGCGCGCCCCGCGAAATTGGTCCTCGTGAAGAACGGGTCAAGATGACGCGGCTGCGTAAGCGCATCGCCGAACGTCTGAAAGAAGCGCAGAACACCGCCGCCATGCTCACCACCTTTAACGAGGCGGATATGAGTGCGTTGTTGAGCATGCGCGCCCGATTGCAGGATGCATTCGTCAAGAAGCACGGTATCAAGCTTGGTTTCATGTCGCTGTTCGTCAAGGCATGCATGGTTGGGCTCAAAGAAATTCCGGAAGTGAATGCCGAAATTTCAGGCGATGAAATCATCTACAAAAATCATTACGACATCGGCGTCGCGGTTGGCACTGAAACCGGCCTTGTGGTGCCGGTGCTGCGCGATGCGGATACCAAATCCTTTGCCGAGATCGAGGCGGAGATCGTCTCCCTCGCCAAGCGCGCGCGGGAAGGGAAGCTTGGTATGGATGATTTAACCGGCGGCACCTTCACCATTACCAATGGCGGCATCTACGGCTCACTGCTGTCGACGCCGATCATCAACCCGCCACAATCGGCAATCCTTGGCATGCACGCGATTCAAAAGCGTCCCATCGCCGTCGGCGATGAGGTCAAGATTCGTCCGATGATGAATTTGGCACTTTCCTATGATCATCGCATGGTCGATGGGCGTGAGGCGGTGACCTTCCTGGTGCGCGTCAAGGAATGCATCGAAGTGCCTGAACGCATCCTTCTGGATATTTGAACGGAATTTAAGATGGCTGACGATTCAAGCTTTGACCTGATCATTATCGGGGCTGGGCCCGGTGGCTACGTTGCCGCTATTCGCGCTGCGCAATTGGGCCTTAAGACGGCCTGCGTGGAAAAGCGCGGCACGCTGGGCGGCACCTGTCTTAACGTCGGCTGCATTCCGTCAAAAGCATTGCTGCATTCTTCCGAACTATATGCCGAAGCAAAGCATGGTCTTGATGATTATGGGGTCAAGCTGGGCAAGGTCGAACTCGACCTCAAGGCGATGTTGGCGGGCAAGGATAAGGTGGTGGGCGACCTCACCAAGGGGATCGAATTCCTGTTCAAGAAGAACAAGGTGACCTGGCTCAAGGGCCGTGCGGAAATCATTAAGGCTGGTGAGGTCAAGGTGACGGGCGCGGGCGGTAAGCCTGAAAGTTTCAAGACCAAACACATCCTGATTGCCACCGGGTCCGATGTTGCCAAGCTGCCCGGCGTCGACATCGACGAAAAGCGGATTGTCTCATCCACCGGCGCACTCGCCTTATCCACGGTGCCCAAGAATTTGGTGGTTATCGGCGGGGGGTATATCGGACTTGAGATGGGCTCGGTGTGGCGCCGCCTCGGCGCGGAAGTGACGGTGATCGAATTCCTCGACACCATCCTGCCCGCCATGGACGTGGAAATCGCCAAGCAGATGCACCGGCTTTTGGAAAAGCAGGGCTTTAAGTTCCGTTTGGGCACCAAGGTGCTGGCGGCCAAATCATCGGATAAGGGGGTTTCCTTGCGGGTCGCGCCTGCCAAGGGCGGCGATCAGGCCGACATCGACTGCGATGTGGCGCTCGTCGCTATCGGCCGTGTGCCCCATACCCATGGCCTTGGTCTGAAGGGGGCCGGGGTGGAGATGGACGAGCGCGGCCGTATCAAGACCGATGCGCATTTTCGCACCAATGTGGAAGGCATCTATGCCATCGGTGATGTGATCGCCGGGCCGATGCTCGCCCATAAGGCTGAAGATGAAGGGGTCGTCTGTGCCGAAATCATCGCCGGTCAATCGGGTCATGTGAATTACGACGCCATCCCCGGCGTCGTCTATACGCAGCCGGAAGCCGCCACCGTCGGCAAGACGGAAGAGGAATTGAAAAAAGCAGGTGTTGACTACCGCACCGGTAAATTCCCCATGGCGGCCAATTCCCGCGCCCGCAGTAATGGGGCGACGGACGGCTTCGTCAAAATTCTGGCCGATGCCAAAACAGATCGCGTGCTGGGCGTGCATATCATTGGCGCCGATGCCGGGACGTTGATCGCTGAATTGGTGCTGGCCATGGAATTTGGTGCCTCGGCCGAAGATATTGCGCGGACCTGTCATGCCCATCCGACCTTGAATGAGGCGGTCAAGGAAGCGGCGCTAGCGGTCGACGGCCGCGCCATCCACATTTAGAGAACCCCATCGCCATGACCCTCAAGTCCAAGCGCCGCATCTTAATGATCGTGGGTTGGGTGTTTCTTGTGTTGGGCGTGCTCGGCCTGTTTCTGCCGATCCTGCAGGGTGTGTTGTTCCTGATGGTGGGGTTGATCTTACTGGCTAAAGCGCAGCCGCGTTTTCGCCTGCTCAAGCAACGGATCAAAAAACGTTATCCGAAATATGCCGCGGCCTTCGATGCGGCTGAGGCCCGTGCTTCCGACATCGCATCAGGTAAATTTTTCAAGAAAAAGCCCCCGCGCTAAGGGCCGTTATGGCTCTGACCAATTTAAAGTTTGCGGGCCCGGGGATGCGCATCGGCATAAACCTCCGCCAGCCGGGCGGTATTGACCTCGGTATAGCGTTGGGTCGTTGACAGCGAGGCATGGCCCAAGAGTTCCTGTATCGTGCGCAGGTCGCCGCCGCCGGCCAGTAGATGGGTGGCGAAGGAATGGCGCAGTGCATGGGGCGTTGCTGTGTCAGGCAGACCAAGGGCACGGCGAACCTGGCGCAGGTTTGCCTGGACCTGGCTGGGTTGCAGCCGTTTGCCCCGTTTGCCGATGAACAGGGGGGCATCCGGCGCAAGGTTGTATGGGCAAATTTCCAGGTATTCAGTGATCGCCGCCACCACTATGGGCAGCAACGGCACCACCCGTTCCTTGTTGCCTTTGCCGCGCACACGCAGTGCCGGGCCGACGGGCGCATCGCGTCGGCTCAGCCCCAAAGCCTCGCCAATACGTAACCCCGCCCCGTACAGCAATGTCAGAAGAGCTAAGTCGCGCTTGGCGATCCAGGGCTCATCGGCCATTTCAGCGGTTGCGACAAGAACGTTAAGCGCTTCCTTTTCCGATAATGCCTTGGGGATCGACTTGGGTACCTTGGGGGTGCGCACCGCGCCGATGGCCCCATTATGGACAAGGTCGCACCGTTCCAGCCGTTTGAAGAAGCCGCGCAGCGTCGATAAGGCCCGGGCGGTTGAACTGCGTGCCAAACCCTGGTTGGCGCGGGCTGCCAGCCAGGCGCGGAAATCGGCGAGCCGTAATTCGGACAGCGTTTCAAGGGTGAGGGGCCCACCGGCGTGCATGGTGAGAAATTCCAGGAAATGGGTGAGGTCATGTCCATAAGCAGCCAGCGTATGGGCGGACGCGCGCCGTTCATGGGCGAGCCAGGCCGCCCATTCGGACACGGCAGCCGTCAGCGGGCCGTCCAGCGGCAGCCGTCCGGGCAGGCTTATGATTTTGGCAGGCCCAGCCATGTACGGATGCAGAGTTCGAGGACACGGGCAAGGAAGCTCAGAAGCTCGGTGCCCTGGGTGGGGTCAAATCGGGTGGCGTCGCGCGATGCCAGCGCCAGAATACCCCTCGGGGCTTCCGGGCTTGCGTGCAAGCGCAGTAGGGCTTCGGAGGCCACCAACCCGGCGCCCGCCCCATAAAGCGCTTTACGCCCTTCAATGCCGGCGTTCAGCACCACGTCGCGGTCTTCCCCCATTAGCGCGTCAACGCTCCCGGGGGCCAGCAGGGTGATGCCCGAAACCGTGTGCTTGGAAATATTGCCTTCGTTTTCAACCGCCAGCGTCACCACGTCGACGTTGAGCTTGACCGCCAACACAGTGGTCGTCACTTCGATCATGTCATGGAAGCTGCGTGCCTCAAGCAAGGAGAGTGCAGCCTTGTGGATCAACCCCTGGCTTGAAAGGTTGGTACGGATTGTGGTGAGCAATTCAGCATGACGGCTGTTGATCTGGCCGTTTTCGGCGCGCAACCGGTCGATCAAGAAACCCTGTAGATCGGTGACCTGTTCTCCGGTGTGGCGTGGGTTCGGGACCACGGCGGACAGTACATCGGGATTGTCGGTCAGGTAATGGGGGTTATCGGCCAGGAAGGCCCGGATCGCTTCTTTGCGCGGCGGACGCTTCGGGGTGGATTTGACCCCGGGTTTGTCTGCCGGGATTTTATCGGCAGGAACGGCAGGTTTGCGCGTTGCGCCACTCATTCCGCCGCCACGGGTTTTTGCTTCGCAGCCGGTTTATCGGCAAGGATATTTTGGCCGGTCTTTTGCCAATCAGCCATGAAGGCGGCCAAGCCCTTGTCGGTGAGCGGATGATGATAGAGCGCCTTGACCGTGGATGGCGGCATGGTGGCGACATGGGCGCCGATCTTTGCCGCTTCAATCACATGGCCGACGCCGCGGATCGAGGCCACCAGGACTTCGGTCTTGAAGGCGGGCTGGGCTTTGTAGATGGCGCAGATATCACGAATCAGATCCATGCCGTTCAGGCCAATGTCGTCGAGCCGGCCGACGAAAGGTGAGACAAAGGTGGCGCCGGCTTTGGCGGCGAGGATCGCCTGCCCGGCGGAAAAACAGAGGGTCACATTGACCGGGGTGCCTTCGTCGGAAAGCGTCTTGCAGGCCATGAGCCCGTCCGGGGTGAGCGGCACCTTGACCGTGACGTTGGATGCGATCTTGGCAAGATGCCGGCCTTCCTGGATCATGGTGGCGGCGTCGAGCGCTGCCACTTCGGCCGACACGGGGCCGGGGATGATCTCGCAGATTTCGGCAATCACGTCTTCGAACTTGCGTCCGGACTTGGCGATCAGCGATGGATTGGTGGTCGCGCCATCCAACAACCCAGTGGGCGCGAGCGCACGGATTTCATCAAGGTCAGCGGTATCTATGAAGAATTTCATGGCGGCTTCCGGGGTGGTGGTTGATCTTATTCTTGCCCGGTGCGGGTTCCCTTGGCTCCGTTCCGGTGCAATGACTAAAGTGTAACCGATGGCCCAAAGACACACCAGTTCCGATCCAACCAAAAAGACCGTCCCGGAGGCCCTAAACGTTTCGGGCCGCGTGCAGGTGCTGCTACCACTGGCGCTGCCGGGGGCCTTCGATTACCGCGTCGGCGACGGCCCGGTCCTGGCCCCGGGATCATTCGTGCGCGTGCCGCTGGGCGCGCGGGAACGCATCGGGGTGGTCTGGGACCCGCCCGGTGGTGGGGCATCCACCCCTGCATCGGAAAAATTTAAGTCAGCGAAACTGAAAGATGTGATTGCCGTGCTCGATGCGCCGCCGATGGCCGCGGTCACGCGCCGTTTCATCGATTGGGTCGCTAATTACACGGTCTCGGCGCCGGGTACCGTTCTCAAGATGGCGATGAGCGTCGAAGCGGCCCTTGCCCCGGCGGCGGTGATCACGGCCTATGCCGCCGTTGCCGATTGGGTGGCGCCTAAGGGCCTG
Organism: Alphaproteobacteria bacterium; assembly: GCA_047621105.1. Lineage (GTDB taxonomy): Bacteria > Pseudomonadota > Alphaproteobacteria > SMXQ01 > SMXQ01 > WHSO01. Next base: position 6,689 of record JBLHLO010000002.1, on the reverse strand, counting down.
CGCATCACGCCGCAGCGCGACAGGGTGCTGAAGCTTTTGGCCGCGGGCCCGCCACGGGTGCTCGCTGATATTCGGGCCGAGACCGGGGCCGCTGCCCCGGTGGTGAAGGGCCTGGTGCGGGCCGGGGCTGTGTTGGAAATTGGTGTGGCGCCGCCCGCCCGATTTGTTGCGCCCGATCCTGCCACACTTGGTACAGGCATGGCGGGGCTCGTGCTTAGTGACGCTCAAACAGCGGCCGGGGCCCGTTTGCGTGGCGCCGTTGCCGCGAAATGTTTTAGCGCGACCGTGCTCGATGGCGTCACCGGTTCGGGCAAGACCGAGGTGTATTTCGAAGCCATTGCGGAGTCTCTTATCCAGGGTCATCAAGTCTTGGTGCTGCTCCCCGAAATTGCGCTTTCGGCGCAATGGCTGGAAAGGTTCGAGGCGCGCTTTGGCGTCGTGCCGGCGCCATGGCATTCGGAGCTGACCCCTGCCACCCGGCGCGTGACTTGGCGGGCCGTTGCCGATGGCGCGGCTCAAGTGGTGGTTGGCGCACGGTCGGCGCTGTTTCTGCCGTTCCAAGATCTGGGTTTGATCGTCGTTGATGAAGAACATGATGGTTCCTACAAGCAGGAAGAAGGCGTTTTCTATAACGCCCGCGACATGGCGGTGGTGCGGGCGCATCTCGGGGCGATACCGGTGGTCCTGGCCTCGGCCACGCCATCGCTGGAAACCGTCGTCAATGTCGAGCAAGGGCGCTATGCCTCAGTCCATTTGCCAGAACGTATCGGCGATGCCCGTTTGCCGGAGGTCAGTTTAGTGGATCTCCGTAAATCTCCGCCGGTGCGCGGCCACTGGTTGTCGCCCCCGATTGCCGAAGCACTGCAGGCAACGATTGATGAGGGCGAGCAGGCGTTGCTCTTCCTTAACCGGCGTGGTTACGCACCGCTGACCTTATGCCGTGCTTGCGGCCATCGGCTTGAGTGTCCCAATTGTTCGGCCTGGTTGGTGGAACACCGTGGCCGCAACCGGCTCGCGTGCCATCATTGCGGATTCACCCTGGTCTTACCGCCGACCTGTCCTAATTGTGAGGCTGAAGGGGTCTGGGCCGCCTGCGGGCCTGGTGTCGAGCGTATTTATGAGGAGGTGATGCGTGATTTCCCCGGTGTCCGTGCCCGTATTATGGCGTCCGATACTGTTACCGGCCCAGAGAGTTTGCGGGAATTGATTAATGCCGTTGCGGCGCATGAGGTGGATGTGCTGATCGGTACCCAGGTTATTGCTAAGGGCCATCATTTTCCTTTGCTGACCCTGGTCGGCGTGATTGACGCTGATCTTGGCCTGACCGGGGGCGATCTCAGGGCTTTGGAACGCACCCATCAATTACTGACCCAGGTATCGGGCCGGGCCGGGCGCGCTGAGCGGCCGGGCCGGGTGTTGGTACAGACCTTCATGCCTGAACACCCTGTTATGACGGCGCTCGCCGCAAATGACCGTGAGGCTTTCTTGGCGGCAGAAAAAGCCGGGCGCGAACGGGCCCATATGCCGCCTTATGGGCGGCTCGCCTCGATTATCGTATCGGGCCCTAAGGAGGCCGAAGTTGACGCCACTGCCCGCGCCCTGGGCCGAACCCGCCCGGCGATGCCGGGGGTTTCGATTCTTGGTCCTGCACCGGCCGCCATGAGCCTGTTGCGCGGGCGGCACCGGCGCCGATTCTTGGTCAAGGCGCCGCGTGGATTCAACATTCAATCCTTGCTCCGCGCCTGGCTCGCCCAAACCCGTCCCGGCAAGGCTGTGCGCGTCCAGGTTGATATCGATCCCATGAGCTTCCTGTAGCCCTATTAACGCCTTGAAATCCTGATGGAAAATTCTCTTCCGATTCGAGGCCGAATCACGCCTTCGCCGGTTGCAACGCCCTACCTCCTTATGGTACGAAAAGCGCGCCCCGAGAGGGGCACGGGGGTGCAAATCCCTTCATTTTCGGTGACGGCCTCTGAGTGGGCCTCATCCAGTGTTTTCGGGAGTAAATCCGAGTGCCATCCCAGTCAAAGGACGTGGGCGGCGTCGCCGGTCGTTACGCGAACGCCTTTTACGAATTGGCCGAAGCCGATAAGGCGCTTGATCGCGTTGCGGATGATCTGCGCGCGCTCAGCGCTCTTTGTACCGAAAGCGATGATCTTGCGCGACTCGTCGCTTCGCCTGTTCTGAGCCGTGCGGCGCAGGCCGCGGCCATTACCGCGCTTGCTAAAAGGGTCGATTTTCATACCTTGACGGTCAAGCTGCTGGGGACGCTCGCCAATAATCGCCGTCTTAGTGTGATCGATGCGGTGATCAAAGCCTTCTTGGCTGAACTTGCCCGTCGGCGCGGTGAGGTGACTGCGGAAGTGATTTCGGCAACACCGCTCAAGCCGACAGTGATTGACCGTGTACGTGATGCGTTGGCAAATTCGTTAGGGGCCAAGGTCGTGCTTGAATCACGGGTTGATGCCTCGTTGATCGGTGGATTGATCATCCGGGTGGGCTCCAAGATGGTGGATGCTTCACTCGCTACCAAGCTTCAAAAACTCAGGCTTTCCATGAAAGGGATCGGTTGATGGACATCCGGCCGGCGGAAATTTCCGCAATCTTAAAAGAACAGATCGCTAATTTTGGCGCTGAAACGGAGGTCGCAGAAGTCGGCCAGGTGCTGTCGGTAGGTGACGGCATCGCCCGCGTTTACGGCCTCGATAAGGTTCAGGCCGGTGAAATGGTCGAATTCCCTGGTGGGATCAAGGGCATGACGCTCAATCTCGAAACCGACAATGTCGGCATCGTGATTTTCGGCGATGACCGGACCATCAAGGAAGGTGACACCGTCAAGCGCACCGGGGCCATCGTCGACGTGCCGGTGGGCAGGGGTCTGCTCGGCCGCGTTGTTGACGCGCTTGGTAATCCGATCGACGGCAAAGGGCCCATTGAAGGCACCGAACGCAAACGTGTCGAGGTCAAGGCGCCCGGGATTATCCCGCGCACCTCGGTGCATGAGCCGATGCAAACCGGCCTTAAGGCCATTGACAGCCTCATTCCCGTCGGTCGCGGCCAGCGTGAGCTGATCATCGGTGACCGTCAGACCGGCAAGACGGCGATCGCCATCTATACCTTCATTAACCAGAGGGGATTGTACTCAGGCGACTACTAATCGAAGAAGCTTTATTGCATCTATGTGGCGGTTGGTCAGAAGCGTTCGACCGTGGCACAGATCGTCAAGACGCTCGAAGAACAGGGCGCGATGGAATATTCCATCGTCGTTGCTGCGACCGCGTCGGAACCGGCGCCGATGCAGTATTTGGCGCCTTATGCCGGCTGCACCATGGGTGAATTTTTCCGCGATAATGGCATGCATGCGGTTATTGTTTATGACGATTTATCCAAGCACGCAGTGGCTTATCGTCAGATGTCGTTATTGTTGCGTCGCCCGCCGGGACGTGAAGCGTTCCCCGGCGACGTGTTCTATCTCCATTCGCGCCTTTTGGAGCGCGCGGCCAAGATGGGTAAGGATAGTGGTTCCGGATCACTGACTGCGTTGCCGGTCATTGAAACCCAGGCGGGCGACGTGTCGGCCTATATTCCGACCAACGTCATCTCCATCACCGATGGCCAGATCTTCTTGGAAACAGGCCTTTTTTATAAGGGGGTTCGCCCGGCGGTGAACGTCGGCCTGTCAGTGTCGCGTGTCGGCTCTGCCGCCCAGATTAAGGCAATGAAGCAGGTCGCTGGTTCCATCAAGTTGGAATTGGCCCAGTATCGTGAGATGGAGGCGTTCTCTCAATTTGCTTCCGACCTTGATGTGTCTACCCAGCGGTTGCTGGCGCGTGGTTCACGCCTGACGGAATTGTTGAAGCAAGCCCAGTATTCGCCCATGCCGGTGGAAGAACAGGTCATTTCTCTGTTCATTGGTGTGAAGGGATTCCTCGACGGAATCGCGCTCAACCAAGTAGGAGCCTTTGAAAAGGGCTCATTGGCCGAAATGCGTGACAAGCACGGGGCCATACTTGATGCGATTCGTACCGATGGCGAAATCAAGCCGGAGACAGAAGAAAAACTCCGTGGTGTGCTTGATGAATACAAACGTACTTTTGCTTAAAGCCCTTTAAGCCCATGAACCGAGTGATAGACGTCTAGCCGATGCCGAGCCTCAAGGATCTTCGTAACCGTATCTCCAGCGTGAAATCCACGCAGAAGATAACTGCTGCCATGAAGATGGTGGCGGCCTCGAAACTCAAGCGCGCGCAAGAGCAGGCAGAAGCTGCCCGGCCTTACGCAGAACGCATGGAACGGATGCTTGGGTCACTGGCCGCCGCCGTTGGTAGCCGGGCGGGAGCGCCTAAGTTGCTGGCCGGCACAGGTGGGGACAAAACACATTTGTTGGTCGTGGTCTCCGCGGATCGGGGTTTATGCGGTGCGTTCAACGGCCAGATCGTGCGCGGGGCGCGGGCGTATATTAATACCCTTCAGGCCGATGGGAAGGATGTCAAAGTTCTTTGTGTTGGGCGTAAGGGGTTTGATGGGCTCAGGCGCGATTTTGCCCATTTGATTATCGATACGATTGAAGGGCTGACCCGTCGTGCAGTCACTTTTGAGGACGCCGCCGGAATCGGTGACCGCGTCGTACAAATGTTTGACCAAAGCGATTTTGATGTCTGCACGATCATCTACAACCGCTTCAAATCGGTTATTTCCCAGGAATTCACGGCCCAGCAGTTGATACCCTTCCCGGTGCCCGAAGTGCCCGAGTCTGAAGGTGAGGCGAAGCCGGCCGGCCTGCAGGCAGTTTATGAATTTGAGCCCGAAGAAGAATCTATCCTGCTTGATTTGTTGCCGCGTAATCTCGGCATCCAGATGTATGGCGCGATTTTGGAAAGCTTCGCCGGTGAGCAGGGCGCGCGTATGGCTGCCATGGATAGTGCCACCCGTAATGCGGGTGAAATGATTGACCGACTGACGCTGAACTACAACCGCACGCGTCAGGCGGCGATTACCCGTGAAATGATCGAAATCGTATCTGGGGCTGAGGCCGTCTAAGCCCGCCCCACCGAAAAGCCACCCGGGCCAGTTGCTCGGGCAAAGTTACCAGGAGAGACCAATGGCAAAGAATATTAAAGGGCGGATCACCCAGGTCATTGCTGCCGTCGTCGACGTGCAGTTTGACGGCGACCTGCCGCCGATCCTGAACGCGCTGGAATGCCAAAATCAGGGCAAGCGACTGATACTGGAAGTGGCGCAGCACCTTGGTGAATCCACGGTCCGCACCATCGCCATGGACAGCACCGAAGGCCTTGTGCGTGGCTTGGAAGTGGTCGACATGGGCGCGCCGATCACCGTCCCAGTGGGGCCAGAAACCCTGGGCCGGATTATTAACGTAGTCGGCGAACCGGTGGACGAACGCGGTCCCGTCAATGCCGCGAAATCAATGCCGATCCATCGCTCGGCACCGGCCTTCGCAGAACAATCGACCGAAGCGGCCATCTTGGTCACCGGCATCAAGTCGATCGACCTTCTGGCACCTTATGCCAAGGGCGGTAAGATCGGCCTGTTCGGTGGTGCTGGTGTTGGCAAGACCGTGTTGATCATGGAATTGATCAACAACGTTGCTAAGGCGCATGGCGGTTATTCAGTGTTTGCCGGGGTCGGCGAGCGCACCCGTGAAGGCAATGACCTTTATCACGAAATGATGGACAGCGGCGTTATCAACCTCGAGGGCGATTCCAAGGCGGCGCTGGTTTACGGTCAGATGAATGAGCCGCCGGGCGCCCGCGCCCGCGTCGGCCTGACCGGCCTGACCCTTGCCGAATATTTCCGGGACGAGGAAGGCCAGGACGTGCTCTTCTTCATCGATAATATTTTCCGCTTTACCCAGGCGGGATCGGAAGTGTCGGCATTGTTGGGCCGCATTCCTTCGGCGGTGGGCTATCAGCCAACGCTGGCGACCGACATGGGCAATCTGCAGGAACGCATTACCTCCACGCAGAAGGGGTCGATCACCTCGGTCCAGGCCATTTACGTTCCGGCCGATGACTTGACCGATCCGGCACCGGCGACGTCTTTCGCACATCTTGACGCGACCACGGTGCTGAACCGTCAGATCGCGGAATTGGGCATCTATCCTGCGGTGGACCCACTTGATTCGACGTCGCGTATGCTGGACCCACGGGTTATTGGCGAAGAACATTACAACACCGCCCGTGACGTGCAGCGTGTGTTGCAGACCTATAAATCATTGCAAGATATCATCGCTATTCTTGGCATGGACGAATTGTCGGAAGAAGATAAGCTGACGGTTTCGCGCGCGCGCAAAATCCAGCGTTTCTTGTCACAGCCCTTCCATGTTGCCGAAGTGTTTACCGGTTCGCCGGGTAAGCTGGTGGGTCTGGCCGATACGATTGCTGGGTTCCGCGGTATCGTCGATGGTCAATATGATGATCTGCCTGAAGCTGCTTTTTACATGGTCGGCACCATTGAAGACGCGGTAGAGAAGGCTAAGAAAATGGCCGCCGAGGCGGCCTAGGCTAGGAGTTCCAGCAGATGGCTGAACCTTTGGGCGATACGGTTGCTTTCGAACTGGTTGCACCCTCCAAGCTTCTCTACACCGGGGATGTGGAGATGGTTGTCGTGCCCGGCTCTGAGGGCGACTTTGGCGTGCTGCCCGGCCATGCGCCGTTAATTTCCCTTGT
>JBLHLO010000001.1:0-46385 GCA_047621105.1 Alphaproteobacteria bacterium | reverse complement strand
GAAATTCGAACGCGCCCAAAGGCCCGTTCCATACCAAGGTACGACATTCTTGCAGCGCTAAAATCAAGTCATGGACAGTTTCCGAACCAACGTCGAGAATCATCTCATCATCCGGCACCTCATCGATGATCACCGTTGTGGCTTCGGCGCCCGCCTTGAGTCCCGGAGCCACCACGGCATCTATCGGCAACAGAATGTCGCAGTTATTTTCCTTTGCCTTGGCAAGGATCGCCAGCGCCATATCGGCCATGTCGTGTTCACACAGCGACCTACCAACATTCACACCCTTTGCATGAAGAAATGTATTGGCCATACCACCGCCGATAATCAGCTTGTCCACCCGGCCCGTCAGATTGCCCAGAAGTTCGAGCTTGGTCGAAACCTTGGCGCCCCCCACCAGTGCTGCGAGCGGACGCGCAGGGCTTTCGAGCGCAGAACGGAGCGCCTCCAACTCCACTTGCATCAACCGCCCGGCATAGGACGGCAACAAATGCGTGATGGCTTCGATGGATGCATGTGCACGGTGCGCGGCAGAAAACGCATCATTGACATAAAGCGCACCGAGTTTAGCAAGCTCAGCCGCAAAAGCAGGGTCGTTTGCTTCCTCACCAGGATAAAAACGCAGATTTTCTAAAAGCGCCACGCCCCCGTCGGCAAGGCCACCGACCACCGTGGATGCGGCGGCACCGATACAATCGGCGCCAAAGGCAACCGGTCGGCCCAACACCTGTGAGAGAGCTTCCGCCAGCGGTGCCAGCGACATAGATGGCACGACTTTGCCGCCGGGGCGGTCAAAATGCGAGAGCACAACGACCCGCGCGCCCTTTTCAGACAATTCACGCATGGTCGGCGCGGCACGTTCGATCCGCGTCATATCGGTAACCTGCCCATCGCGCATAGGCACGTTAAGATCGACGCGCAGCAAAACACCCTTACCGGCAACATCGAGCCCATCAAGCCCGTTGAAAACGATAGCGCCGTCCGTCATGAAGGTCGCCGGCTCAGCGCAGCTTGCCGATCAACGCGGCCATATCGACCATGCGATTGGAAAAGCCCCATTCGTTGTCGTACCACGACAGGATACGCACCAGTGTGCCGCCAATCACCTGGGTCTCCAGCGAATCAAAGATCGAGCTTGCCGGGTTGTGATTGAAATCCCCCGACACCAGCGGCTGATCGATGTATTCCAGCACACCCTTCAGCGGCCCATTGGCAGCTTTCTGGATCGCGGCGTTGATCGCCTCGACCGACGTTTTTTTCTTGGATATGAACGTCAGGTCTACCATCGACACATTGATGGTCGGCACGCGCACAGCGGTCCCGTCAAGGCGTCCCTGCAATTCCGGCAACACCAAGCCGACCGCCTTGGCCGCACCGGTTGAGGTCGGGATGATATTCTGGGCTGCCGCCCGTGAGCGACGTAAATCCTTGTGCAGCGTATCTTGCAAGGACTGATCGCCGGTGTAGGAATGCACCGTAGTCATGAAACCGCGATCGATACCAACCGCTTTGTTCAACACATAGGCAACCGGCGCCAAGCAATTGGTGGTACACGATGCATTGGAAATAATCCTGTGCGATTTTTTGAGCTTGGCATGGTTGACACCGCGCACCACGGTGATGTCCTCGCCGGTAGCGGGGGCAGAAATCAAAACGCGCTTGGCACCAGCATCAAGATGCTTGGAGGCAGACGCCCGGTCCACAAAAATGCCGGTGCATTCAAGGGCCACATCAACCTTGAATTGCTTCCACGGCAGTTGGGCCGGATCACGTTCGGCAAACACCGGGACATTACCCCGGCCAAAATTCATGCCGGACTTCGTCGCCTTGACCTTGCCCGGGAACCGCCCATGAGCTGTATCATATTGTAAGAGATGTGCATTCGTAGCAACCGAACCAAGATCGTTAATTGCCACGACCTCAATATCCTTGCGTTTCTGTTCGACGATGGCCCGCAGCACAAGCCGGCCAATACGACCAAATCCGTTGATGGCGACACGTGTCGGCATGATCAATTCTCTCCCGTATCTTATTGAACGCAGTTGTTACTAGATGTTTTATTTTGCAGCCAGTAGCTCTTTCGCTTTCGCGGCGGCGGCTTCGGCAGTAATGCCGAAATGCCGGTAGAGATCCTCGGCGGGGGCCGAGGCCCCGAAACTGGTCATGGTAATAGCGGCGCCCCCGGCTGAACCCGGCCCATTAAGATAACGTTCCCAGCCGAAATCTATGCCCGCTTCGATGGCGATGCGTACCGTGTCCCTGCCCAGGACCCTTTCGCGCGCCGCCGCTGATTGTGCATCGAACAGTTCAAACGACGGCATGGAAACGACGGCCGCCTTGATCCCATCCTTGGCCAAGAGATCACGGGCTGCCATGGCAATGCTGACTTCGGAACCGGTACCGATCAAGGTCACTTGCCGCGGGCCGCTATTGACTGATTCGGCTGCTTCGGCCAACACATAAGCCCCCTCGGCTGAGCGGTTATCCGTCCAGGCTTCGGGACGCAGCGTCGGCACGTTCTGACGCGTCAGCGCAATAACGGAGGGGCCATCCGTGCGTTTAAGCGCCAGCGCCCAACATTCGGCTGTCTCCACCGCGTCGGCAGGTCGGAAGACGGCAAGGCCCGGCATGACGCGCAGGCTCATCAGATGCTCAACCGGCTGGTGGGTTGGCCCATCTTCCCCAAGGCCAATGGAATCATGGGTCATGACATAAATAACGCGCAGGCCCATCAGCGCCGCAAGACGGATCGACGGCCGGCAATAATCGGTAAACACCAAGAAGGTGCCGCCATAAGGAATGATGCCGCCATGCAAAGCCATGCCGTTCATGGCGGCCGCCATGCCGTGCTCACGCACCCCGTAATGGATGTAGCGCCCGCCGTAATTGGATCGGTTGAGAACGTCCTGCACCTTCGACTGGGTATTGTTGGACCCCGTCAAGTCGGCCGAACCGCCAACCATTTCGGGCACCCCAGGGGTTAAGGCTTCCAGGGCTTCCAGGGACGCCTTGCGGGTCGCCCAATTGGGCGCCTCGGTGGCGATCCGGTTGATATATGCGGCCAACACGGCGTCGAAATCTTTGGGCAAATCCCCATTGATCGCCCCGTCGAAAGCCGCGCGGGTCGCCGCATCAGCACCTGTGTGACGCGCCCGCCAATTGTCATGGGCTACCTTGCCCCGGGCACCGGCCGCACGCCAGGCGTCCGCCACATCATCCGGCACTTCAAACGGGGCCGCGGTCCAGCCAAGCCGATCACGGGCCCCAGCAATTTCATCGGCACCTAGAGGTGCGCCATGGGTTGCCGCAGTGCCTGCCTTGGTCGGCGCGCCAAAACCGATTTGTGTCCGCATGGCAATCAATGACGGCTTATCGGTTTTTTGTGCGGCCGCGATAGCCCCGGCGATGGCTTCGGGATCATGGCCATCGGCGCTGGCAACATCCCAGCCATAGGCGTCAAACCGCTTGAGTGTATCTTCGGACACAGTGAGGTCGGTCGGCCCGTCGATGCAAATTTTGTTATCGTCAAACAGCACGATCAAGCGTCCAAGGCCCAGATGCCCTGCCAAGGATGCTGCTTCGTGACTGATGCCTTCCATCAAGCAACCGTCACCGGCAATCGCGTAGGTATAATGATCGACTAAATCCTTGTCGAAACGCGCTGCCATGTGACGCTCGGCCAAGGCCATGCCGACCGCATTGGCGATGCCCTGCCCCAAGGGGCCGGTAGTGGTTTCAATGCCGGCGCCATGGCCGTATTCGGGGTGTCCGGCACAAAATGCCCCCAATTGGCGAAAGCGCTTTAGCTGGTCGATGGGAAAATCTTTGTGGCCGGTCAGATGCAAGACGGCATAGAGCAGCATCGAGCCATGCCCCGCCGATAGCACGAAACGATCGCGGTCAGGCCAATGGGGGTCGCTGGCATCGAATTTAAGAAACCGTGAAAATAACACCGTCGCGACATCGGCCATGCCCATCGGCATGCCGGGATGGCCCGATTTCGCGGCTTCCACCGCGTCAACAGCGAGAAACCGGATGGCATTCGCCATGCGGCTATGCAGCGCGGGATCGAGGCTTGAAGTTTTCTCTTCCGGCGCTGACTTTGTAGACAATTTCTGAGGCCCCCGCTCACTGATATCGGCTGGGCCAAAACACCCAGGACATTGGTTGATAAGCAATCACACGCGAGGTGGCAATGACTAAACGGCAAGGGTTTGAAAAATGCGGTGGACAACCTGTTAAAAGCGGGCATGAACGTCTGAAAGCCCCCTCGCCAGGGTGCATCTGATGGGTTATATGGGGCCCTCTTTCCCCGTTTTCTAGCCGGAGGTGGCCTGCGCGCCCAACCTATGAGCGAGCTTTCAAATCTGCGCGAAAAATTGCCGGGCATCCTCAAATCCCTTGCCGTGGGCATTCCCATGGGGGGGCTATTCGATTGGCTGGGCACGCCCCTGCCTTGGATGATCGGGCCGATGCTGGCCATCGGCGGGCTCAACCTGATGGGCCATAACTTGCTGCACTTCCCCTACGGCCGCCAGGTCGGTCAAGCTGTCGTGGGGTCCGCCGTCGCGCTTTATTTGACCCCAGCCGTCTTGGCGGCGCTTTTCGCCCATCTCGGTGCGATTTTTGCCGCCACATTATTCGCCTTCGTCATAGGCGGCATCGGGGCACTGATATTGATGCGGGCTTCAGGTGTGGACGGTAAAACGTCGTTTTTCGCCTCAATCCCGGGCGGGGCGATGGAAATGTCCGTGCTCGCCGAGCGTTGTGGGGCCTCGGTGCCGGCGGTCGCGCTCGCCCATAGTCTCCGTGTCTCCATTGTCGTCATTGTGGTGCCGTTCGTCCTCACCTATGCCGGGTTCTCAGGGAACGACTTTACGACCCGGCCGGTATTCATTCTCGACCACACGCGGCTCTGGCCGTGGATGGCGGCCGCCCTGGTGCTCGGCTGGCTGGGCGGCAAAATTCGCGTACAAAATGGCTTTTTGTTGATGCCGATCTTCGTTGGCGGGGCCCTGGTGCTTAACGGGGTACAGCTATCGGCAATCCCTTCCTGGCTGATCGATTTTGCCCAACTGGCCTTCGGCCTGACGCTGGGCGCCCGGTTTGAGCGCGAATTCTTCCTGCGCTATAAACTGTTCCTCCCCTTTGCCATCCTCAACACGGTTATCGTCATTATCGCCTCAGCCGCGCTCGGCTTTGCCATCGCCTGGGTTTCGGGCATGCCGCTGGCAACCGTGCTGACCGGCACCGCACCAGGGGGGTTCGCGGAAATGACCATTACCGCCGAAGTGCTCCAACTGGGCGTGCCGCTGGTTGTTGCCTTCCACCTCTTAAGGGTGGTGCTGGTCAATATCGGCACCCAATATATCTTTGCAGGGGCCGAGTGGGCCCGGGCCCGTTTCGGCCGAGAGCAATAAGACAGAGAACATGGCAAGCCATCCAAACCCTGACGCGAGCAGCCCTGGCCCCGACCCTGATCCCTTGCCGGACAGCGGCCCTGCGCCCCAGTCGCTGCCCCTGCTCAAGGGCCTGCGCGTGATCGAAGGGTCGGCCTTTGTGGCCGCGCCGCTGGGCGGCATGACCCTGGCCGAATTGGGCGCCGAGGTGATCCGCTTCGATCCTATCGGCGGCGGCCTTGATTACCAACGCTGGCCGGTCACCAAAGAGGGTCGCTCGCTATTCTGGGCCGGATTGAATAAAGGCAAAAAGTCGATCGCCATTGACCTCACCCGCCCCGAAGGAGCCGAGATCGCGACCCGGCTGATCACGGGGCCGGGGGATGGCGCCGGCCTGTTCCTGACCAATTTTCCAGCCCGCGGCTGGCTTGATTATCAGCGGCTGCGGGCCTTGCGCGATGATCTCATCATGATCAACGTCACCGGCGACCATGACGGCAAATCTGCGGTCGATTACACCGTCAATGCGCGCATGGGCTGGCCCATGGTCACCGGACCTCAGGACGCTCAGGGCCCGGTCAACCACGTGCTGCCGGCCTGGGATGCCGCCTGCGGCATCTGGGCGGCTTGCGGGCTATTGGCAGCGGAACGCCATCGCAGCCTCACTGGGGACGGACAATTGGTCAGTCTCGCGCTCAGCGACGTCGCCCTGGCCGTGACCGGGGCGCTTGGTGTGATTGGCGAGGTGATGATCAACGATGACGACCGGACACGCCACGGTAATGATCTTTTTGGTGGCTTTGGGCGGGATTTTAAAACCCGAGACGGGCGACGGGTCATGGTCGTGGGCCTGACCGGCCGCCAGTGGCAATCCCTGCTTGCGGCGACCAAGCTGGCCGGGGAAATGGCGACACTTGGCCAACGTCTTGGCCGCGATCTCACCCGCCAGGGCGAGCGGTTCGAAGCCCGCGAAGAAATCGCTGGGCAGATCGCGCCTTGGATCAAAGCCCGCCCCTTCACCGAAGTGACCCGCATTTTCGATGATTGTGGCGTGTGCTGGGGCCCCTATCAGAGTTTTCGCGAATTGGTCGAAAACGACCCCCTCTGCTCACCGGCTAATCCATTGATGAGCCCCCTTTACCAGCCCGGCATCGGCTCTTACCTGGCACCGGGCTCCCCCTTGGCATTCGGCGCTTTCCCGCGGGTGCCCGCCCGCCCGGCACCGGCGCTTGGTGGCGACACCGAAGCGGTGCTGGGCGACGTGCTGGGCATGGATTCGGGGGAGATCGGGCGGCTCTTTGATAGCGGCGTGGTCGCTGGGCCCGACACAATTCCGACATAGTCGGAGTGCATTAAGCCCCCCTTCGGACCTTTTTAATGATACTTACCCCTTGAAAATCCGGGCAACACCCCTAAAAACATTGTCCGGGCGTCATTGACGCCCGACCAAATCAGTGGCGCCGCATTGAAACAGGCGCCCGTGAAGAACCAGGGAGTTCGTGAACCAATGGTAGCGATGATTGAGGTGGAGGGCCTATCCAAGCGCTTCGGCGCTATTCAGGCCGTTGATGACATCACGCTTGAGGTCCAGAAGGGTGAGGTCTTGGGCTTCCTCGGCCCCAACGGCGCTGGCAAATCTACCACCATGAAAATGATCACCGGGTTCTTGGAACCCGATGCCGGCAGCGCACGCGTCTGCGGCTTTGATATCAGCACCCAACCGATCGAGGCCAAGCGGCGTTTTGGTTATATGCCGGAAGGCGCCCCCAGCTACCTTGAGATGACGCCGCTGTCGTTCCTCAGTTTTATTGCCAGCGTGCGCGGCTTTTCCGGACAAGAAGCCGATATGCGCATCAAGACGGCGGCGGGCCGTACACAGCTTGAAGGCGTCATGTACCAGCTGATCGATACCTTATCGCGCGGCTTCAAACGCCGGGTCGGCTTGGCGGCGGCGCTGCTCCACGATCCCGATGTTCTGATCCTGGACGAACCCACCGACGGGCTTGATCCCAATCAGAAACATGAAGTGAGGGCATTGATTCAGGAAATGGCGCCCGATAAAGCGATCATTATTTCCACCCATATTCTCGAAGAAGTGGATGCGGTCTGTTCACGCGCCATCATCATCGCCCGTGGACGCATCGTCGCCGATGGCACGCCGGACGATCTTGAAGCGCGCTCAGATCGTCATAACGTCGTTTCCGTTACCGCAAGTGATGCAACACTGGCGCAATTGAAGGCGGACATCGAAAGCCTAACCAATGTCGCCCATGTCGAAATGGAACGCCACTGCCTAATCGCTATCCCGGCAGCAAACGCCAACATCCTCGACGATGTGCGGGTGTTGGTGCGCCAAAAGGGTGTGTCTGTGGCCGATATCCGGCTTGAACGCGGACGCCTCGAAGATGTGTTCCGCGCCGTCACCACCGGCAAACCCCTCAACCAAGCCCAAGCAAGCACGGGGGGCGACCGATGAACACAACCTTGACCCTTTTCCGCCGGGAACTGGTGAGCTACTTCGTCACCCCCGTCGCTTACGTCTTTATCGTCGTCTTCCTGGCCCTACTCGGCGCGATGACATTCTTTCTCGGCGGCTTTTTTGGCCGCGGCCAAGCCGACCTCGTGCCGTTCTTTGCATTCCACACCTGGCTTTACCTTCTTTTGGTGCCTGCCGTTTCCATGCGGTTGTGGTCGGACGAACGCAAGACCGGCACTATCGAACTTCTCCTAACCTTGCCGATTTCACCGACCCAGGCGGTGCTGGCAAAATTCTTTGCCGCTTGGTGTTTTGCCGCCATCGCCGTCGCACTGACCTTCCCGATTTGGATCACGGTCAACTATCTAGGTGATCCCGATAACGGCGTGATCATCGCCGGTTATGTCGGCAGTCTCGTCATGGGCGGCGCTTTTCTGGCCATCGGTTCTTGTTTTTCGACCGCGTCCAAGAACCAGGTGATCGCTTTCGTGCTAGCGGTGATCGTCAGCCTGATATTCACCGTCGCAGGCACGCCACTGGTGCTGGAATTTGTTACGGGCTGGGCGCCCCAAGGCGTCATCGACGTGGTCGCCGGGCTCAGCTTCATAGCCAATTTCGACGCCATATCCAAGGGCGTGCTCGACCTTGTCAATCTGGTCTATTTCGTATCTGTGATGATGTTGTTCCTGTTCATCAACATCGTCCTCGTCAATATTCTTAAAGCGCGCTAGGAGAAGATGATGACCGAAAAATCCTTCTTCTCATCGATGGGTTCTGGCCGGACACTTGCAGTTTGGTCGATCTTGCTTGCGTTGATCCTGTTCGTCGCCATTAACGTCGTCGCCCGCAGCACGCTTGTCGGCACGCGTCTGGACCTGACGGCTGATAAACTGTTCACCCTGTCACCAGGCACTCACAAAGTCCTGAGCCAGATCGACGAGCCGGTGACGTTACGTTTCTATTTCTCATCTGCGCTGGGCAAAGGGCTGCCCGGGCTCGGCAAATACGCCAGCCGAGTGCGCGACATGCTCAAAGAATATACTGCCAATGCGGGCGGCAAGATCCGGCTTTTGGAAGTGGACCCCGTCTCGTTTTCCGACGCTGAAGACGAAGCGGTCGAAGCCGGCCTGCAGGGCCTGCCGTTGGACCAAACGGGCGAAAAGGTCTATTTCGGCCTAGCCGGGAGCAATTCCACCGATGAAAGTGAAGTCATCCCGTTCTTTTCTCCTGACCGGGAACCCTTCCTGGAATACGACCTGACCAAGGTGATCTACCGGCTTGCCAATCCTGACCGCAAAGTGATCGGCCTGATGAGCTGGCTGCCGGTGCGCGGCTTTCCAGGGTCAATGATGGCGCGCATGTCGGCCATGGGCCGGCCCTGGCAATTGCCCAACCATCTCCGGCAATTGTTCACGGTCGAGGACATATCGTTCGAGGCCGCGGAAATTCCCCCCAAGGTCGACGTGCTGATGATCATCCACCCGGCCAAAATTTCCAAACGGGCACTCTATGCCATCGATCAATTCCTGATGCGGGGTGGACGCGCCTTGATCTTCGTCGACCCCTTGGCCGAAATTGCCAAGCAAATCCCCGGTCCCGGCGGGAAGTTTGTGGACACCGCATCCAATCTCAAGCCGATCTTCGACGTCTGGGGATTGGAATTTGATACGTCCAAGATCGCCGGCGACATGATCGCCGCCTACCGTATTAACGCCGGCAGTGATTCGCAGCCGCAGCCGTTGGAATATCCAGCCTGGCTACGGCTCAACAAATCCAATGTGACCGGTAAGGACCTTATCACCACCGAAATCGACAACATGATCATGACCTCTGCGGGCGCGCTTTCCATGAAAGCGGGCAGCGGCATGACCTTTACCCCCCTGATTGCAACGTCGGAACAATCCATGCTTTTGAAGACCGAAGACCTCAAGAGCGGGCGGCCTGATTTTCTCAGCATCGTTCAGAATTTCAAACCTTCGGGCAAACGGCTGGTATTGGCGGCGCGCGTCACCGGGCCGAGCAAGACCGCTTTTCCCGACGGGCCGCCTATGGTCGCGGAATACCTGAAGCCCGACCCGGAAGCGAAGCGGTTTAACAAAAATCCCGACGACGATCCCATGCCGGTCAGGAAGACCGAGGCCGAAAAACGCAAAGTGGCCGAAGACCTGCGGGGGCGGCTGGCCAAGGCACACAAGAAACTGAGTGCCCAACCAGTACATGCGGTTGTACTTACCGACGCCGACATGCTGCAAGACCGGCTGTGGGTGCAGGCCCAGAACCTTTTCGGCCAAACCATCGCGGTGCCGGTATCGGACAACATGAACCTAGCGACGAATGCTATCGACAACCTGACCGGCTCCAATGAGTTGATCGGGCTGCGGTCGCGTGGCGTTTCGCGTCGCCCCTTCACCCTGGTGGAAGACCTGACGCGCAAAGCAGAATTGAACTTACGTGCCAAGGAACGCGAGCTCCAAAAACGCCGTGAAGAGACCGAGCGCAAGCTCAGCCAGTTACAGTCCCCCGGCGGTCAACAACCGGGCAAGGGGAACGACAGCACGCCCATCATGAGCCCCGCCCAGACCAAGGAAATCAACAAGTTCAAGGGTGAGTTGCTGGGCATCCGCAAGCAACTGCGGGCCGTGCAACTGGGCCTTCGCAAGGATATTGAAGAACTGGAATCCCGGCTTTGGCTGATCAACATCGGCCTGATTCCGCTGCTCGTCGCGCTCGGCGCCGTGGTACTGGGACTTATGCGCATGCGGCGTCGGCGCCAACGCATGGAAACCGGGGCGAGGGGCTAGCCATGACACCAAAATCTTTCGCCAAGCTACTTGTCATTACCCTCGTTGCCGTTCTGGCCGCGATCGGACTCACCATTGTGCGCGATACCGGATCGGGACTGCGGGGTAACGGCACATTGATGTTCGAAGATCTCGCCCAGCGTGTGAACGATGTCGCCCAGATCAAAGTCACCCGGGCGGATGGTATTTCCACCCTCGACAGCAAGATCAAGGACGGCAAGCGGCAATGGTCGCTAAAGGAACTATACGGCTATCCGGTCCCGATCGAAATTGTGCGTGCCGTCGCCGCCGGCGTGGCGCAGTTGCGTTTGATCGAATCCAAGACCGCCCGCCCAAAACTATACGGGCGATTACGCGTCAATGATCCGAAAACAAAAGGCGCCAAAGGGGCGTTGGTAGAATTGTTCGATACCAAAGGCGCAAAAATGGCGGAGCTGATTGTCGGCCTTGATAAGGGTAACGTCATTGGCATCAGCGATGTTTACGTGCGGCGCCCAAATGAAGAACGCGCATGGCTTGCACATGGCAAGGTGCCGGTGCCGGATAAACGCATCAACTGGCTCAACACGATGATTACCGAGGTGGACCTGCCGCGGGTGCGTGAAACCACCCTTTTTGTGCCCGGCCAGAAACCACTGCGGGTGTTTAAAAAGAATGAGGACGAACGCGACTTCACCCTTGAGGGCATGCCCAAGGATCGTGAGCTTAAGGAACTGTTCGGCGCTGAGGATATTTCCCGATCCATCCAGCAGCTTGCGTTTGAAGATGTAAAACTGGCCACGGCGATCGGCTTTGATTTTTCCGGCACCCCACGCACCCGCCACACCACTTTCGATGGGTTGATCGTTGAGGTCTGGGCCAAGGAAATGGGCGGCAAGCTATGGGTCGCGGTCAAGGCGCGGCCTGACCCCACGCCCAAGGAACCCAAGAAAGTGGACGCCGCGAAGATCGCCAAGGAAGTGGCCAAAATCAACACCCTCACATCAGGTTGGGCCTTTGTGCTGAACCCGTTTGAGACCAAAAACCTGAATAAGACCATGGCCAATATGACCCAGCCCAAGGATGCGGCCCCGCCCGCGCCCAAGAAAGCAGCCCCCAAGAAATAACGCCCACGCCCGGCCTATGGACAGAGGGGTCAAATTTCGGCTATCAAGCGGGTCACTGGCGGCGTGTATCTGCGCCCCTTAGGACCTCCACGGGAGACCAGCACATGAGTGATGGCGATAGCGGCCGCAAGTTTCTCTACGACCCCCATATTTTCATCTGCACCGCCGAAACAGGCTGTACGGCCAGCGGTAAATGCTGCGGCGCATCGGGGGCGGCCGAGCTGTTGGGCTACATGAAGGGTGCCGCCAAAGGCAAGGGTGTCACCAATATCCGCGTCAATCGCTCAACCTGCATGGAACGGTGCGATGCAGGCCCGGTCATGCTGCTCTATCCAGAAGGCGTTTGGTATAGCTTCACCTCCAAGGAGGACATTGACGAAATCATCGACACGCACCTACTTAAGGGAGAGCGTGTTGAACGGCTGATGGTTGATGCCCCCAAGACTGCCGCCAAGGTCTAAGCTAGAACTTAAGGAACAACAAACAAATGGCAAGCTTGCCCCAAGATCCAGAGCTTTACTTCGAACATCACGTTCTGTGCTGCAATAACCAGCGCCCCGAAGGTCATCCCCGCAGTTGCTGTGCGGACCGGAACAGCGGGCATTTGACGCAATACATGGCACGCCGCGTGGAAGAGCTCGGCATCAGTAACTTCAAAGTGACGGAAGCCGGTTGCATGGAGCGCTGTGAGCTCGGTGCCGCAATCGTCGTTTATCCTGAAGCGGTTTGGTACACCTATGAAACCGAAGAAGACGTCGATGAAATCATCGAACGCCACTTTAAAAATGGCGAGGTGGTTGAACGGCTCAACCTAGAAGTTGACCAAAAACTGCCTAAGCCCAAGGTAAAGGAAACGTTGAAGCTCACGGTCACATCCGTCAAGGACGAGACCAGCAATATCAAGAGTTACGTTTTAAAACCCGAAGGCGATACCCCCCTACCGCGTTGGTCCGCCGGCGCCCATGTCGATGTGATGACCGGCAATGGGCTCAGGCGGTCATATTCGCTCGCCAACGATCCGACCGACCGTTCCCACTACCTGATTGGCGTGTTGCGCGAAGATCAGGGCCGGGGCGGGTCAGTCTGGCTCACCGACAACCTAAAGGCTGGCAATACTCTGACGTTGGTGCCGCCGCTCAATAATTTCCGGCTCAGTGACGAAGCCAGCGAACACGTTCTGATCGCCGGCGGTATCGGCATCACGCCGATTCTCGCCATGGGCCGCGCCTTAAAAGCGCGGGGTGCTAAATTTCACCTCGATTACTGTACCAAGGCACGCGACGAAACGGCATTTCTTACCGAAGTGGAAGATGTGTTCGGTGACAATGTAACCTTCCACCATGACGGCGGTGATCCTGCCAAAGGCATTGATCTCGGCGCCCGGCTCAAGGACCGGCCCGAAGGGGCGCATCTTTATATTTGCGGTCCATCTGGGCTGATCCTCGCCGCCGAAACCGCCGCCGAGCATTGGCCGGACGGCACCGTCCATTATGAGCTGTTCTCCTCAGTAGCGGTGCCCCAGGATTGGAAAAACGAACCATTCACGGTATACCTTTCGCGCCGCAAACAGGAAATCACCGTGCCCGCCGACAAGACATTACTAGAAGCAGTGCGCGAAGCCGGTGTCGTGATCGATTCCTCCTGCGAAGAAGGGCTTTGTTCGACCTGCCTCTGCCGGGTCATTTCGGGTCCCATCGAACATCGCGATCAAGTATTCAACGATAAAGAAAAAGCAGCAGGGGACCGTATCCTCACCTGCGTATCGCGGGGACTGCCTGAGGAAAGACTGGTGCTCGACCTGTAGTTGGTTCAATCCCGCAATCAGTAAATGCATACATAAAAAGGCCCACACCAAAGTGTGGGCCTTTTTATGCGTCTGCTGGCCGGAGCTTAATTGTGGGTAGTATGATAGCGCAGGGAACCTGTGGCGAAACGAATCCGCCGGGTCTCTACGGGATGCCCATCAACGGCATATGAAATCCGGGTAATACATAATAACGGCATACCCAGCATAACTTTAAGCCTGGCCACGTCATCGGCATCCGCCTGAACCGCTTCAAGCCATTCTTCCGCACGCACCACCGACACCCCATAATCCCTTTCCAGAATCAGGTATGTGGTCATGCGCTGGTCACCGCACAACAGGTCCGGCAGTTTCGGAAACCGTGCCTTGGATAATGATATTTTTTCAATAAAGGCTGGCTTGCCTTCTACCTGCCGTATCCGAGTGATGCGATAAACCTCCGCCCCTTCTTCAAGGTCGAGGTTTTTACGCTCATGTTCATTGCCCGGGCCGTCGCCCCATTCCAACGAGCCTATGAGCCCAGCCACGACGGGAAGATTGCCCCGGTTCACGATAGAAAAGAAATGAACAGGGCTTTCGGTTGCCCGCCCAGAAACGAACGTCCCCTTACCCTGATGGCGCACCACTAGATGTTCGGCCGTCATTTCCTCAAGCGCTTTGCGGACCGTGCCCTGGCTCACCTTATATTCGGTGGCGAGCTTCATCTCACTCGGCAAGACCTCACCAGGCTTCCAATCCCCCAAAAGAACGCGATGGATCAACCGTTCCTTAACCTGAAGATAAAGGGGGTGGAATCCCAGCCCAGGGTGCAATTCTGACATTTACGCCGAAACATCCGACCGTATTGGGGGGCAGCTCCCTAATTCCGCCCGTTCGATACGATTTCACCTGATTAATTTAGAGCCATTATAGCGGCAAGCGCGCATAGTTTTCAAGAGCACAACAAATTCTGATTATCAAAATATTAGTTGCCCTCGCCGAGCCCGGCTATTTGCATGTCAGGCGCGATGCTTCGAGCGCCAGGGCCGAAGGCCTAGCAATCTCGCAAATCAAACCGACACGGATCGCCTTCAAGGGTTCTGCACCCGCAACCGAAACCCCGCTGATGACAAGGTCAGTTTCATCAGCGTTGGCGTGCAGGTCATTTTGCTTGCCATCAAGACCGAGATAGCGAATCACACGCCCCCCTTTCCCAACAAAGCTTATCTTGCCGCGTGTAATGACGGGAGCGGGCGATAAAGCAAGCTTGGCACCAACACGTCGATAGGCATCCCACCAAAGACGCACCGATGTCATCAATCGTGGGTGAGGTATGTTGTGGGTACCTTTGGTCGTAAAACCAAGCTTGATGAGCGCCTCTTGATATTCTTCGTCATTAATCGCTGCCTGAAAACTACGATTAAGGCGTTCAAAGCGGGCCGGATAGGCACGCTGAAACCCAGCATGAACGGTGATCACGTCAATTCGCCCAGCCGGTGCCGTTACGGTCGCGAGGGCAGAATCTATGGTCTTAGTACCCTTCACTACCAGGCCAATAGCTTGGGTTTGAGCAAGCACATTGACGACACGGCGTTTGACAGCGATATCTGACCGTCGTCCAAAAATTAGCGGCAACTTACCGCTAATGACTGCGGCCAGCAGACTTTCGCCCGAACCGATGGGAACCGGTTTAAGTTGCAGCCCGGCCTGCGCCGCTACATCGTGCACCAAGAGGTTTTCGAATGAGAGCCAGCGACCAATACCAACACTGAAAGGCCCTTCACGTGCAGCCCTGACGACGTCGTCTAAATCATCGATATTGGTCGTATCGGCAGCAACGAGCACCAGCGCCGGATCACGTGCGAATATACCGAGATGTTCAAAACTGCGCGCCTAAGTCCAAGTGGGACGTTCACGAGCGTAGGCCAGGGCCAGATAACCGAGATCGCCCGCGAGGACAACGCTGCCGTCGCGCGGGCGCTGTATAAACTCGCCCGCCGTCTTCAAGGTGCTGCAGCGTCCGCGTGCGGCGATCACCACCGGTGCCCCAAGATGACGACTCCAAACACGGGCAGGCACTTGGGCGATACGGCCATCGAGCCCATTCATCGTGTGGCCAAGCAAAATCGTCAGCCGAGTCGGGTGCCAACCCTGAGCGCTGGCAGCACCCGGCAGAACAACGCCGGCGGTTAAGACAAGGGCCAAACACAAGGCGAAGCCAAGCAGGGAAAAACTGGGGCGATGGGAACATATCATCAGGGATTCACTCACCATGGTGCGAGGGCAGCTGTCAATATAAGGGCAAATGACAAGGGTACGGGCCCCTCATTCCTGGCGGTCACGACGGCGAGCGCCGGATGGGGATTCCTCCATATCGCGCTCCAACATTGCCGCCATTGGCTGCTCACGTGTGCGCGCCCAAGCCCACAGAATCAGACATAAAACGGCCCCCCCCGCTACCGGGGCGGGCAATCCCAAAAATTCCGACAACCAACCCATGATGAGGGCCCCCATCGCCGGACCGCCCCGGGCGACAACCCCATAGAGGCCCATGACCCGGCCACGCATTTCCGGGACCACCGAAGTTTGCAACAACGTCTGGATGGCAATTCCCTGAATAACGAAGGCAGTGCCGGTGATGAACAGGATCGGCAGTGCCACCCAGTAGACTTGAACCGTGGTGAAGATAATCAATGATACTGCTAGCAGAAGTAAGCTCCAGACCATCATCCGAATGAACCCGGTGATCCCACCCCGGCTGGCCATGAAATAACCACCGATCATGGCGCCAATCCCATGGACGGTCAGCATGGTCGAATAGGCGTCCACCCCGCGACCGAACACCTTATCGGCAAAGCCCGGCAACAGATCAATGAAAGGCCGCACGAAAAGGCTGTCGAGCAGCATAATAATCAGCAGGAACAATATACCCGATTGACCCACCGCATAACGCACCCCCTTCCATGAATCGGCAAGAATGCTGCCGCGATTTTTGCTTTCAATCTGGGTGGATGGAATGCGGATGAGCATCAACATGGTGAGGAACACAAGATAACTGAACGCGTTAAAGGTAAATGCCCAACCAACCCCCCAAGCCGCCGTCAACGCCCCGCCCAGCATCGGGCCGATGAAGCGCGATGAGTTGAACACCATGGAATTGATGGCGATTGCCGATGACAAATTCTCGCGACCGACGATGTAATAAACAGCGGTCATACGGGCTGGACGGTTAAAGGCAACGATAATCCCGCGTATGAGTGCAAAAACCAAAAGCCACCAGACCGTCACATGATCGGTAAAAACAAGCACGATCAAACCTATGGCCTGAACCAGGGACAAAAGCTGAGTCGTGCGCAGCATCTTCATGGAATCGGTGCGATCCACAAGCGTGCCGGCAAACAGACCAATGAGGAAGGTCGGAAATAGATCAGCAAAAGCGATCATGCCGAGCCACGCGGCGGAATTGGTCAATTCCCAGGTCAACCAGCCCATGGCCACCCGCTGCACCCAATTTCCGGACGTCGAAAACAGGTTACCGGTGACATAGAGCCGGTAATTACGGTTCCTAAAAACTTGGCGGATTGTGGCGAATCCGCTCATTCAGTATTTCCTCTTCATTGGCGCGGTTATGGCGAAGGCCGGAAGCCGGCAGCATATAAAGCGCTAAGATCAGTCCCCAGCCATTCAGTCGGGATTTGACGATTGGTGCCCTCTGCCATAACGCGATCGTAAACAATGCGTCCCGCAGCAGCGAACTGGATCGCCAGTCCTGAATTGTTCTTGTAATAAACAATCCCCTCACCGCCCGAACGGACCTCGATCTTGCCGGCGACAATATCGCCTAATTCTACCACCTGATCGCGGGTGATGAGGCCCGCATCAAGTGGCTCCAAAAGTTCGGTCTGGTCATTGTCAATGACGCTTTCCCAATCGTTGACGATAACCGTCCGTGCCTTGCGGTAAGTCGCCTCATCCACTTCCGTACGTTTCTTATTCGTGGAATCAGAATTGGCGATGGAAATCACCAATTGCCCATCTTGCAATAATTCACCATCAAACACCGGCTCCATAGCGGTGGTGCAACAGCAGATCACATCCATGCCGGTCACGGCCTGTGCCGGGGAGGTGGCATTGACGATCTCAAGCTTACCGCCCGTCTCTTTAATTTTACGGGCGACAAATTCCGCCCGGTGGTCAGCGGAAGGGCTGAAGACCACCACGCGCTCGAAATTGCGCACCGCTGTGATCGCATCAAATGCCGAAGATGCTTGCTTCCCAGTGCCGAATAAACCGAGGGATTTAACCCCTTCCGGCGCGATCCTATCCACCGCGAGCCCCGAGGTCGCCCCCACCCGCATACCCGAAAGATGGAATTCATGCATCAAGGCCAAAGGCTCCGCCGTCTCAATATCGAACAGGATGACAATGCCCCAACAGAACGGGCGCGGATTTTCGTAAAGGCGGCGGTTATTTGTCGGCGACGGTGGGGTGATGATTTGCGAACCGGCGCGCACACAGGCGAGCCCGGCCGACGGCACTGCACCGACATGGACATTGGCGAAGTAGCGCTGATCGGGATCGGGATGACGCGCCTGATAACGCGCGCGCGGCAAATTCACCGCGTCGCCGGAAGAAAAATCATGAAAAGCAGTCGCCATCGCCGCAATGCAATCAGTCATGGAAAGATGTCGCGCAACGTCTTCGTCAGTGATGATAACCGTCATTTAGCGTTACTCCTTCTGACGACTTGCATTTACTTGGTGGCCTCTAGGCGGGCCGCTCATAGAAGTGAATGGCGACTCTGGTGGAAGATACACGAAGGAGAGGTAAGGAATGCCCTGCTTTGACAAAATAAAAGGGTGGGCTTGTTCAAGTTGTTGAGGTCGGCCTATTTCTGATTGCTCTTGGTATCATACTCCAGGTCCTGATTGGGCCTAAGCTCGTGTTCATCGGCAATGTGGCGGCTAATCTTCTTCCGCTTATCAAGGCACTAGGCGATAGCGGCCTTGTTGGCTTGATCGCCATCGCGATCATTATGTAGTTATTCTCCAAAAAGAACCCTGGCTGATCCATTCCTTCGTAAACTGCAGATAGCACGCGTATATTAGGGCCGGGGGGTGTGATCCGCCCCCGGCCCTGATTTTTCAAAAATCCCGCAGCAACCGTCCATAGCCTTCGATTCGATCATTAACCCCGCAACGCCTGAGGGTCTCCCAGATAATCGATTGCAAGGGCTGAATGACCGTGACCCCCAATTCCTTCTCCAACGTGTCGATAGCACCGATCATCGCGTAATGGGGACAGGAATAATAAATCGTGTCGATATCAGGATATTTCTCCTTCAATTCGCGGCCCAGCTCAATCGCACGCTCCTCAGGCACCTGACCCAGCTCAACGAATTTAGCGTAATGGCGCGTGCAGCCCGCGGGCTCTAGCCCAAATTCACGGATGTAATCGAGGTGCCGCTGGTCATGAGATTCGTCGTAAGGATGGACGACGCCGGCTTTCTTGCCGCCCAGCACCTTGAAGGCTTCCCGCTGGGCCGAGAACGACGTGGTAATGGGGATCCCCACTTCCCGTTCAGTTTCCGCGATGAGTTCATCAACATTGGCAAAGCCGCGGCTGACGTTAATCGGCAGCCCGCCAAAGCATAAGATATCGACCCCCGCCCGCGCCATCACCTTGGCTGCACGCAAAGAGGCTTCGTAGGACCGATCCACCTCTTCGCTGTTGCGCTCAACCAACGGCAGGGTATGAACCACCAGGGTCACGCCATCGGGAGCGATTTTATAGAATTCGTAGGGGAAGACCTCGGTCGCCGAAGGCGGTGAGGTATAGCCGATACGGGCACGGTGACCGTAGATGGGCATGGGATTCTCCTTTTATCTTTTGCTTATTTATAATCCACGTTGATATCCGGCATCAGCCCGTGATCACGCAGAAAATCGATGACCAGCGCATCGAATCCGGCGGGATCCTCAATCATGCACGCATGCCCCGCACCGGCCAGCACCCGATGGCGAACCCCCGGGATCAGCTTCGCCGTTTCCTCACCGCGCGGACGGGCCCCATCGAATTCCCCATTGATGATCAATGCCGGCGGCTTGTAATTGGCGAGGTAGCCCCGCGCGTCACCCGCCGATAAGGCCCGAAACACCGCGCCAACCGCCGCCGGGTCATGCCAGGGATCGCGTTCGGAAAACATATCGTGGAGATACAGCCCAAGCGGCGTGTCACCGAAACCTTCACGATTGCCAAAACGCAAATGCGCACGCCGATAAGGGGAGAACGGTTCCGATCCGTAGCCGGCAATGCGGCGCTCAAAATCCTGGGGACCGGAATTACCCCCCACCTGGATCACTGCAGAAAACCGCTCCGAGGCCATCCCACCGAGCAGCAACGCTAGCTTCGAGCCGATTGAACAACCCATGACCACTGCCTTGGCCGCGCCTTCATCATCCATGACACCGAGCACGTCGCCGGCCATATCTTCGAAGCTGTAGTCTTCCGTCACCTTGGCCGAGCGGCCGAATCCCCGTAGGTCCACGGATATGACCTTAAACCAAGTGGAAAAACGCGCCGCCTGATAGAGCCACAACGTATGGTCAAAGGGAATGGCGTGAATGAGCACCAGGGCGGGCCCGGCGCCCGCCACTTCGTAATGGATATCGACGCCATTGGCGCGGCTGATCGGCATAGGACCCCCTTAAAACTCGCGGAACAAACGACCGAAGCCATCAATTTTATCATCGACCCCCGCCGTCCGGAGTGCTTTCCAGACGATCGCCTGCTGTGAGGTCATGACGGCGACGCCCAGTTCTTGCTCAACCTTATCAATCGCAAAACAGGTCGGCCAATGAGCAGAAGCAAAGTGGATGCAGTCGGTTTCCGGATAATCTTGCATGAGCTGACGGGCAAGGATCAACGCCTCGTCTTCGGAAATCTTGCCGTAATGGAGGAGCGGGTGGCGCTCAGGTGCCAGAACGGCCACCGAGTCGAAGCCCATGTTGCGCATCTGCTGATGGTGACGCTCAATATGATCGGAGCCCGCCATATGCGCCGTCGCAACCTTGCTGACACCGAGCTTTTCCATCGCTTCCTTCTGACACAATGTCGAGGCGATGACCTTAGTGCCTATTTCCTTGGCGAGATCGGTGCAAATCTTCGGCAGATTTTCGATACCGCGGGACTGATTCACCGGATTGCCGCCCAGCACCACCACATCGGCCCCCGCTTCGCCCATGCATTTGGCCGCCGCCAAGCTGCGGTCAAAGCTGCCGTCGAAAGCCTGTTGGGTGTACTGGTTGCCCACCTCAAGCGTGGTGATCATCAGGGTCACCCCATCGGGCACCATCTTATAAAACTCGTAGGCAAAAACTTCGGTAACGAAGGGCGGCGAGCAATAGCCGATCCGCGCACGGTGTCCGTACATGATTCACTCCCTGATTAAAATTCTGAAAGAAGCCGGCCAAAACCCTGAATGCGATCATCGACGCCGGACAAACGCATGGAATGCCAAGCAATAGCCTGTAACGATGTCATCGCCGAGACACCAAATTCGTCTTCTAGCGGCGCAATGGCATCGATAACGGTCCAGTGTGGACAGCCAAAATAGACGGTATCGGCATCCGGATGCGCTTTGAGCGCAGCACGGCCCCAATCGAGTGCCGATTGCGGGGTCAGTTTGCCGAGCTCGAGCAAATTGGAGCCTCCCGCAAAGACACCGACCGGGGTCAGCCCGAAGAAGTCGCCGATGGTCCGTTCATGGCGCGGGTTTTGATCTTCAAGGAAGGGGTGAACCGTCACCACTTTTTTCGAATCAAGGCATTTAAAGGCCGCCACCTGAGCCGCGGCCGAAGACGATACCGGAACCCCCACCTCGCGCGTCAAATCCGCCATCAATTCCTCAACCGTGCCGTCGCCTTTGGAGATGTTAATCGGCAGGCCCCCCAGCACCACCAGATCAGCACCGGCGCGAGCCATGGTCTTGGCCGAATCGATGGATATCTGATAGCATTTTTCAACATCCTCCTTGGACCGCATGCCCAGGGGTAAGGTGATCATCATCAACGACACGCCGTCTGGCACGATGCGATACCAATCGATGGGATAAACTTCGGTGGTAACGGCGGCAACGGTGTAGCCAATGCGCGCACGATGACCATGAATGCGGTTCATCTCAACCTGAGGCCCCACGATCAATGTGCCTCGAACAACTGGCCATAGCCGGAGATCGAATCCTTGATGCCGGCAAGGCGCAACGCCTGCCACAGAATCGCCTGGATAGACGACATGACGGTCACGCCGAATTCTTCTTCCAAGGGCTGGATGGCATTAATCACCGGCCAATGGGGGGACGGGAACATGATGGTATCGGCGTCGGGGTGCGCCTTCATCAAATCACGCGCCATGTTCAGGGCGGCGTCATCAGGAATACCGCCAATGCGGTTAAAGTTCGCGCCAAAGGCACGAGTGCCAAGTACTTGCGCACCGAATTTTTGCGCGTAATCGTCGAAACGGTGGTTATCGGTGTCCTTGTAAGGGTGCGCAACCACCAATTTCTTACAACCGAGCAGCTTAAAGGCTTCCTTCTGGGCCGAGGCCGAGGTGGCGACGGGAATGCCTAATTTCGCCTCAAGCTCGGTGATCATAGCGGCGGCATTCTCCACCCCCTTGGCGAGGTTGATCGGCACCCCCCCCAAGACGATGGCATCGCACCCTGCTTCGGCCATCTGTTCGGCCGCTTTCATGGAGATGTCATAGGATTGATCCACCTCTTCGGTTGACCGCACGGTGATGGCGAGCGTGGTAATGACTAGCGACACGCCATCAGGCACCACCTTATAAAATTCATAGGGGAAAACTTCGCTGGTCAGTGGTGGGGACGTGTATCCGATCCGCGCGCGCCAGCCATAAGGTTCGCCGCGGATACCATTTAGGTTCATGGACCCACTCATGATGTGCCTCCCTCTGTGTTTTATTTGCCCTACAATCGCGCGTCCTGGGTGCCTGTGCAACCATGCCCTTCATCAACGCAGCGGCGGGGTTAGGCGATCAGGTTCCACAGCATATGCAGGGCGGCAAGGCCAAGAAAACCGGCAAAAATGCGGGCAAGACCCCGGCTCGGCAATCGATGGGCAAGACGCGCGCCGATCGGCGCCATGAGGGCGGTCATAGGTGCCATCACAGCGATGACGGCAAGATTGACGTAACCGAAAGACCCCGGCGGGAGATCGGCAACAGCCCAGCCGATCCCAACAAAGCCGAGGGCGCCGGGCACCGATACCAAGATGCCCACGGCGGAGGCCGTCCCCACAGCAATATGGATGGGCACCGAATAAAGCGTCAAGATTGCCACGGTCATGGCGCCGCCACCGATCCCGGCCAGGGTCGACACCACCCCCGTCAACAGGCCCAGCGCCCCGGAGCCCGCCGGCCCCGGCAGGGCAGGACCGAATTTGCGGGCCGGCTGACCGGTCGCCATGTTGAGGGCAACCACCAGCGCACAAACGGCGAACACGGCAGTTAACACAGCCCCGCTCACCACGGCGGCCAGTCCCGTGCCGATACCGACACCAACCAACACGCCGGGCCCATAGACTTTAAGCAGCGTTTTATCCACCGCATTGAGCCGCCAGTGCTGACCCACGGAGGCGATCGACGTGACCACAATGATGGCGAGCGAAGTGCCGACCGCGAGATGCATGCGGTGCACTTCGGGCACCCCCAGCAGACCTTCCACATAATAAAGGACGGGCACGATGACGACGCCGCCGCCGATGCCAAGCAGCCCGGCCATCAAACCGGCGAACGCCGCCGTCAGTCCAAGAGCAGCGGCGATCAGAACGAGGGTCGTAACATCTTCCAACATCGCCCCATCAATCCCCATCGGCCAAGACCCGTCAAGCATGCTAAAACGGGGGAAATTCGCACAACAACACATGGGGAGGCATCAATGGCCGTCATTTCCGCCAAGCAAGTCCGCACCATCATCGACACCGCACTGAAAACTGCACGCCGCAAGAAACTGCCGCCCATGGCCGTGGCCGTGGTCACCGCCGGCGGCCACGTGCAGGGCTATCACGCTGAGGATGGCGCGGCGCCGATCCGATTCGACATTGCCCGCGGCAAGGCCTGGTCCGCTGCCATGCGGGCCGAAGGCACGACGCGGCTCGCCGAACAGGCGGCGCGCAATCCGACCCTGGTATCGTCGCTGCAAGCCATGTCCGATCATTACTTCCCGGTCCGCGGCGGCGTACTTGTGCGTGACGCAAAGGGGGAGATCGCCGGGGCCATCGGCGTGACCGGGGCGACGGCACCCGACGATGAATTTTGCGCCCTAGCCGGCGCCAAGGCGGCAAAACTGAAGGCCGAAGCCTGAACTATTTCTTTTCCAGCTTAAGCGATGCCGAATTGATGCAATAGCGCAGACCCGAAGGCTGCGGCCCATCGGGAAAGACATGGCCCAAATGCGCATCGCAACGCGCACAGAGCGCTTCGGTGCGGATCATGCCATAAGCGGTATCGGTTTCGGTCGCCACCGCACCTTCCGCTACGGCTCCGGTGAAGCTCGGCCAGCCGGTGCCGGAGTCAAACTTATTGTCCGAAGCAAAAAGATCCGCCCCACAGCACACACAGCGGTAGGTGCCCTGATCATGGCAATCCCAATAGGCGCCGGTAAAGGCCGGCTCGGTGCCTTTTTCACGGGCCACGTGATAGGCCGTGTCCGAAAGCTCGGCGCGCCACTCGGCAGGTGTTTTCTTGATTTTATCGGTCATGGCGGGCTCCTCGGCTGATGTTCCGGATAAGTATATCCAATATGGGGATACCGTGTGGCTTGATCGAGGGGCTGCAGGGCCCTCCATGATCACAATTGCGTCAGATTGGGTTCTTCAAATAAGGGGGCATACCATCCGGCAGCCCCACATCGAAACCTTTGATGGCGACCGCGATCAGCGAATAAAACCGATCAACGAAACAAGCTCAATCACCCCTTGCTCTCCCAAGGCCTCAAGCGCCGCCTGATAGGTCGCATCTGAAATTTACCCCGAGCCCAGGGTCTCACGGCAAAAATCATAAACCGCACGCTCCGCCGGGTCAGTCAGGTCAGCAGCTTTCCCTTGGGCGATGGCGTTAATCGCCTCTGCATCCAAGCCAAGACGCTTCGCATGACGCAAATGAACATGCCACTGGTATTCAGATGACCAATGCCGGGCATTGATCATGATGGCAAGTTCACGCAACCGGGCGGGCAACGCCCGTTCTTCCTTGAAATAGACCGCAAGCTCATTGACCCGATCCAAAAGATCCGGCGATTTCAGCCATACCGGGAAGGGCCCACGCGTTTCCCCCGAACGTGACCCGCCAATGCGCGCCGATAAGGCAAGCTGATCTGGGTTCATTTCAGCTTCAGAGAGCGGAGAAATTTTACTCATGGCGTTTCCTGTCATCGGTGAGAGCGGCGATCCCGACCCTAACGTTTTCAGCGTCTGGGCAAAAGAGAAACGGCGGGCCAAGGCCCGCCGTTTCCATCACTCAATACTTGATGATCAGCCGAGCGCTGCCTTGACGCGTTCGGGCGTCAACGGGCCGCGGCGGATGCGCACGCCGATGGCGTCGTAGACCGCGTTGGCAATCGCCGCCGAGACCGGGCGTGTCGATCCTTCGCCGGCACCGGTAGCCGGCTGTTCAATCCGGTTGATCAGCACCACATCGATCGCTTCCGGCGTATCCACGCTTTCGAGGATCGGATAGGTTGCCCAGTCGACACTGGTCACCTGATCACGTTCGAACATCACTTCTTCGAACAAGGTCCGGCTGGTCGCCATAACCAAATTAGCCTCGATACAAAGCTTCAAGGCATCGGGGTTAATGATCAACCCGCAGTCATGGGACACGGTAAATTTGCGGACCCAGACCCGGCCGGTGGGTTTGTCCACCTCGACCTCAGCAACAATGGCGACACGGGTGCCGCTGCGCAACGCGTAGGCGATGCCACGGCCGCTGACCGTGTTCTTCCCACCTTGGCCCTTGTTGGGACCGACCCGCTGCTTCCAGCCGGCCTTATCTGCCACCGCCTTGATGAGGTCGCGGTCGCGGGCGTCACTCAGATACTTCAAGCGATAGGCAACTGGGTCCATACCGCCCAACTCCGCCAGTTCGTCATGGAATTGCTCACAGGCGAACTGGATCTGCGGCCCCAGGGGATCGCGCAAATGCGACGTCCTGAGAGGTGAATACCGCGTAATGAACGGCGGGATCACCTGCCAGCCCATTTGGCGTGCCGGGAAATCGTAAGTATCTTCCGGCGACCGGAAGAACTTCCGCGGCTTCAGCTTGGCCCCCAACTGCTGCCCGGCGAGATTATCGCGCGGATTGGATTCGTTGGAGCGCACGTCCTGCCGGTCAAATCCCTTGGACAGGAATTCATAGGCAACGACATTGCCGTTCGCATCCACCCCACCACGGGCAAAATGCACCGAAGCGGGCCCCTTCGGGTCCCAGGCAATGCCTTCATGGCGCATGCCCTGAATACGTACCGGCTTACCAACCGCCTTGGACAGGACGGCAGCCTGCATGGCCGCATCGCCCGCGTCATTGCGGCCATAACAGCCCGGCCCCGGCACCCAGACACCGCGCACGGAACCCTTCGCCAGCTTGAGCATCTTTTCGACACCCGCCGCGTTGTAATGGGGCTTTTGTGAGCCGGTCCAGACCACAGGATTGTTCGGATTGGCATCAACGATCGCGCAGGCCGGCCCCATGGACGCATGAGACTGGAAGGGGAATTCATATTCAGCCTTGATCGTCTTGGCCGCCCCTTTAAGCGCGCCGTCGATGTCGCCTTTCTTTGTATCGGTCTTCTTGGCGATCACCTTGGCCTTACGAATGTGATCGTACAAATCTTTCTGATCGGGGAAAGGTTTACCACCATCGGACCATTGGACCTTCAGTTCCTGCGACGCGCGAATAGCGTCCCATTCACTATCGGCAACGACGCCAATGAAGCCCTTTTGATGGACAACCCTGGCACCCTTAATGTGCTTGATGGAAGCGGCATCAAAGCCTTTCGGCGCCGCTCCCGCTTTTTCTGGATGAATAACGCGGCCATGGACCATGCCGGGAATTTTGACATCGGTGACCATGTCGGTGGTGCCGAACACCTTGCCCGGAATGTCGGTGCGCGGGAATGATTTACCCACCACCCGATACTCGGATGGTTTTTTGGGCTTGGCCGGACCCGAAGCGAAAAGGCTATTGCCGTATTTCTTGTTCCACTTGAGCTTGTGGTTGAAATAATTGCCCTGAAGAATTTCCCCGTAGGAAATCTTCTTGGCGCCATTCCCTTTGACGCTGACCACCCCGTCATTAACTTCCAGGGATTTGGGATCGACACCAAGCCGCTTGGCGGCCTCAACCACCAACACCCGGCGCGCTTCTGCGGCAATCGCCCGCATCGCCTTGCCGCCCCGTTGCACCGCGGTCGAGCCCGAGGCGCCGCCTTGGTTGACCGAGGTCGCGGTATCACCAAGCTGGGTCACAACCTTTTCGTATTTCACGTCGAGCTCATCAGCGACAATCTGAGAAATCGCCACGTCGATACCCTGACCCATATCCATTTTGCCGAAAAAGGCGGTGACATGGCCGTCGGCGGTAATGGCAATAAAACTATCGAGCTGATCAGGCATGAGTTTCGGCTTCACCGTCGAGCCAAACGCCGCCATAGCGGACTTGGCCTTGCTGCTCGCCACCACCGGTGCGGCAGCGGTCACCACCAGGGCACCGGCCCCTTGCAACAGGCGGCGGCGGGAGAATGCAAAATCTTTTGGAGAAATCATCTTCGTCATCGTCTTGCCCTCCCTTAGGACGCCATGGCTTTGCCGGCGCGCTTGACCGCCCGGATGATGGCTACGTGGGTGCCGCAGCGGCATTTAAGACCGGCGAGCCCATCGCGGATTTGCTTGTCATTGGCCTTGGGGTTTTTAGCCAGCAATTCGGCCGCCGTCATGACCCAACCGTTGACGCAATAGCCGCATTGGGGCACTTGCTCATCGATAAAAGCCTGCTGTACGGGATGGGGTTTTTCCGGTGTACCGAGACCGACCAGGGTCACGACCTTTTTGCCCTGGGCCTCACTGACCGGCACCGAACAGGAGCGCGTCGCCTTGCCGTTGACATGAACGGTGCAGGCGCCGCATTGCGCGAGCCCGCAACCGAAATGAGGGTTATTCAAACCAACTTCGTTGCGGAGCGCATAAAGAAGCGGCATCTCCGGATCCGCTGTAATGCTGTATGGCTTACCGTTGACGTTAAGCCTGATGCGTTTTGCATTCGCCATGACTGGCCTCCCTGTGACATATCCGTCCGGTAGCGATATGGGTCTGGGACACCCACATGACGGCATCGCTATCAAGCGCCCCCAAAGGAGCGCGGTGCTACTTAACTACCGAACAAAATCCAAACGAAAAAGAAGCTCCCATTTAGCCCCGAAAATTTTTGCTTTCCCGAGAGATGTCGCACGAAGCGAACACACTCAGTTTTCATCGTGGCCAAATCGAATTTCGAACCCGTTTCGCCCGAGTGTCAAGCACCGAGCGACCCGCACTATTTCAGGGTTGATTTTACTTACGGTTATAGGCGTCGATTTCATCCGCGGTATCGAGGTCGGTCAAGGTCCCCTCACCGGACATGGGGATTTCACGCACCATACCGGGGTGTGCAGCCAGTACTGCGCGCGCGCCCGCATCGCCGGTAAGAGCCATAATTTCTGGGAATAAGGCGCGGGCAAACAACACCGGATTGCCCCGGCGCCCGCCCGCCACCGGCACGCAGATCGGTGCCGTGTCTTCGTCAAAGGCGGCGATCAGACAGGCGATCGCGACGGCCGTCAGCGACGGCATATCGCCGAGGCAAATCAAGGCGCCGGCCACATCATCGGGCAATGCCTTAAGACCAGCGGCAATCGACGTATTAATCCCGGCGGCGAAATCCGGGTTATGCACGAAGGATACCTCGCGGCCCACAAGGGCCCCCTGCACCGCCGACGCCTGGTGGCCGGTGACGACGATAACCGGCCGCGCGACCGTCGCCAGCACCGCATCGACAGCGCGCGCCGCCATCGGCACCCCATCTAGGGGGGCGGTCAGCTTATTAATTTCCCCCGCCCGGGTCGAACGCCCGGCTGCCAGCACGATAGCCGCGATAGCGGGGGGTTTGATCATAAGAGCCCGCTCATGAAGGCTTCAGGCCCTTTTTCTTTGGCCTCAGCACGTCGATCATCTGCGCCACGATAGAGACCGCGATTTCGGCCGGCGACAATGCCCCAATATCGAGGCCGACCGGACCATTAATGCGATCGAGATCGGCATCGGTCAGGCCCTGCTCCTTCATCCGGTCACGCCGCTGGGCCTGGGTTTTGCGTGAGCCCAGCGCGCCTATGTAAAACGCGTCCGATTTAAGGGCCGTCGCCAGCGCCGGTTCATCGAGCTTGGGATCATGGCTCAGCGTGACCACCGCCGAGCGCCGGTCGAGCGCAAAGCCCTCTAGCGCCGTATCGGGCCAGTCATGGTTGAGCTTGGCGCCAGGAAACCGCACGGCGCTGGCATAGGTTGTGCGCGGATCAATGACCGTCACCTCATAGCCAATTTCACCGGCGATGGTGCTGAGATATTGTGAGATATGGCCAGCACCGATAATGGCGAGCCTAAGCGGCGGGGCCACCACCTGAATAAAGATACGGCGCCCGCCGTCTTCGAAAAGGATGCTTTCTTCCTGGGCCAGCGCACTCTCCAGCGCGGCCGCCAACGGCCCCTCGACGGCAATATCCCCGTCTGCCTTGCCATCGACCACCAGGGTTTCATCCCCACTGACGATATCGGTCAGCCGCACGAGTGAACGTTTGTCTTCACGCGCGGCTAAAAGTGCATCAAGCTGAGCTGACTTCATGTCACTTTCTCGACAAAAATTTCAATCTTGCCGCCACAGGACAGGCCAACTTCCCAAGCCTGGTCATCGGCGATACCAAAATCGAGAAGTTTGGGTTTGCCGTCACGGATGACATCGGTCGCCGATTCCACCACCGCGCTTTCAACGCAACCGGCCGAAACGGATCCCACAAAATTCCCTTTGTCATCGACCGCCAGTTGGCTGCCGACCGGGCGGGGCGAAGACCCCCAGGTAGTGACCACCGTTGCAAGCGCCACTTCGCGGCCCTCACCCTTCCATTTGCTGACAACGCCGAGGATATCGTCTTCGGCACCAGGCACGATTTCGGCCATCTGCGGCTCCCTTTCGAACTTAATTCTTCCCTCTGACAAATATACGACCGAACGGGCCCAAGACAAGCCCCCGCCCATCTTGACAAGCCGGGCGGGGGTGGCACAAATGGCCTTCACAATCGGCTTTAGGCAATTTTCGGGGGACAGCTGTGGCAACAGTATCCAAAAAACTTCCTGGCAGTCTCAACGATAATCCCGATCTCGACCTATGGATCGGGATCGAGGGCGCAGGCACCGTCACTGTGCGCAGCGGCAAGGTCGAAATCGGTCAGGGGCTTAAGACCGCCGCTGCCCAGGTCGCGGCAGAAGAGCTGGATGTCAGCCTGGCCCGCGTCCGCATCAAAACCGCCGACACCGCCGAATCGGCGGATGAGAATGTCACCTCCGGCAGCAAATCCATGGAAATGTCAGCCACCGCGCTGCGTTTCGCCGCCGCCGAATGCCGGGCCATCATGCTCGACATGGCGGCCGAGCGCCTGAACGTCGATAAAGACACCCTGAATGTCGATGACGGGACCATCACCAGCCCGGCCACCAATCAGCAACTGACCTATTGGGAATTGATGGGGGGCCAGAAATTCGACCGCAAGGCAACCGCCGCCTTCCCACCCAAGCCGCCAGAGGCGCATCGCATCGTCGGCACACGGGTCGACCGCCTTGACCTGCCGGCAAAGGTTTTCGGCCAGCCCGCCTATGTGCATGATCTTGATCTCCCTAACATGGCCCATGGGCGCATCATCCGCCCGCGCCACCAAGGGGCAACGCTTGCCTCCGTCGACACCAGCGCCGTAGAAGCCCTGCCCGGGGTAATCAAAGTGGTGCAGGACGGCAGTTTTCTGGCCGTTATTGCCGAGACCGAAGCGGCGGCGATCACCGCCCGCGCGGCACTGTATGCCGCCGCCCATTGGGAGGGCGGGGACCCCCTGCCCAATGAAGACCTGATTTATGACTGGCTGGTCAGCGCGGACACCATTGAGAACGGCTGCATCGACGGCAATCATACCGAAGAGCCCCCGGTCGAACATGACCCGCCCCAGGATGCAACCCTGACCATCGAATCAATTTATGCGCGGCCCTTTCTCCTCCACGGCGCCATGGGCCCAGCCTGCACGGTAGCACAAATGGAGGGCAGCAAGCTCACCGTCTATACCCATAGCCAAGGCGTGTTCCCGCTACGCCGCGCGCTTAAAAACGTGCTGCATATGGAAGAAGAGGACATCCGCTGCATCCATATGGAAGGCTCGGGTTGTTACGGCCACAACAGCGCCGACGATGTCGCCCTGGACGCGGCGTTGCTGGCCCGCGCGCTGCCCGGACGGCCGGTCCGTGTGCAATGGACGCGCGAGGATGAACATTGCTGGGAACCTTTCGGCACCGCCATGGTGGTCAAGGTGCGTGCCAGTCTTGATGGGGCCGGCAAAGTCGCAGATTGGTGCTTCGATATCTGGTCCAATAACCATGGCAACCGGCCCAAATCCCATCCGAAGGAATCGGCCTTGCTGGCCTCTCGCATGATTGAAGGCGGCCTGCCCGCCCAATCGACCGGCCCGGCCAAGGGTTCGGAAGCGGGCGAACATCGCAATGCCTGGCCCGGTTATGAATTTGGCGTGATCGCCATCACCAAACATTTTGTCAAACACCACCCGTTCCGGACCTCGTCCCTACGCGGGCTTGGCGCTTATGCCAATGTCTTCGCCATCGAACAAATGATGGACGAGCTGGCCCATGCCAGTGATCAAGACGCGGTTGCTTTCCGCCTTGCCCACCTTCCTGACCCGCGCGCCCGCGCCGTGCTTGAAGCCAGCGCCGAAGCCATTGGCTGGGGCCAACAACCCGCCGGTGAAGAAGGCGCCAAGAAGGGCCTCGGCATTGCGTACGCGCGCTATAAAAACAATGCCGCTTATTGCGCCGTGGCGGTTGAGGTCGAGGTGAATGAGCAAAGTGGCCTCATCCGCGTCACCCGCGCGGCTTGCGCCGGGGATGCCGGGGAGGCCATCGCCCCCGACAATATTGCCAATCAGCTGGAAGGCGGGTTGATGCAATCGGTGAGCTGGACGCTCAAGGAACGGGTACGCTTCTCCCCCAGCGAAATCACCAGTGTTGATTGGGAAACCTATCCCATTCTGAGTTTCCGCGAAGCGCCGGAAGTCGAAGCCATCGTGCTCAACCGCCCGGGGGAGAAATTCCTCGGTCTCGGTGAAGCAAGCCAGAGCCCGACCGCCGCCGCCATCGCCAATGCCGTTTTCAATGCAACAGGGGTGCGCCTGCGCGAATTACCGTTCACCCCCGAACGCGTCAAAGCCATGATCCAGGAAGCCCGCAGAAGCTAGGTGAGTAGCTAAGTAAGCAGCAAAAACAAAGGGCCAAAAGAGAGAAGTCATATGAGTCAGAATTTCACCCTACGCATTAACGGTGCCGACCAAACAGTCACGGCGGAAGCGGATACGCCGCTACTCTACGTGTTGCGCAATGACGCCGGTTTGAAGTCACCAAAATACGGTTGCGGTGCCGAACAATGCGGCGCCTGCAATATTATTGTCGATGGCGAGAAAGTATTTTCCTGCACCTTCACCGTGGGTCAGGCGGCAGGCAAGGAGATCACGACCCTGGAAGGCATCGGCAGCATGGACGCGCCGCACCCAATCCAGAAAGCCTTCCTTGCCGAACAGGCGGCACAATGCGGCTATTGCACGGCCGGCATCATCATTTCGACCAAGGTGTTGCTGGATAAGAATCCCAATCCCGACATGGAAGCCATCCGCATCGCGCTGCAAGACAATCTTTGCCGCTGCGGCGCCCATTCCCGGGTGTTCCGCGCCGTGCGCCGGGCCGCGCGGGAAATGTCGCAGTGACGGAAGGCTGAGCAAAAAAGCTCACGGCTATTTCAAACGACCTATGCTATTGCAAACATCACCTGAATCAGCAGCGCGGCAACGATCAAGATTAATCCACACCGAAACCATTTCCACCCTCGTTGAACGAGTGCCTGGCCTTCTGCCGCGTAGAGATACAGAAAGCACTCACTCCATACGAGAGGATCAATCGTAAACAAGGTGACCCAGTCGACATCATCCGTTTTATGAGGCTTGGCACGCAGTAAATAAAAAATACCGATAAGACATGCGGCCACACCTGAAGCGCCGATCAGCAAAAGAACAGATTGCCATAAATTATCCATAATGGCGCTGATTGTATCAGATGCGCCGGTCTCCCGCGCATTAGTATCTGATCGCGCCTACGCCTAAAGTGCTGCGTAATCGATTTTTTGATTGAGATCGAGGGCGGCCTCGGCCGCCGGCATCGGATATTTGAGGCCCGAGCCGCAATTGAACAGCACCACGCGTTCGTCTTTCGCAATGCGCCCACTGGCCAGTTCCTGTTTGAAGGCGGCGTAGGTTGCCGCCCCTTCGGGGCAGAGCAACAAGCCTTCGCGCTTGGCCACTTCTTCCCGCGCCGCTTCGATCAGATCGTCATCGACGGCAACGGCGAAGCCACCCGAATCGCGCACCGCGCGCAGGATCAGAAAATCACCGATCGCCACCGGCACACGAATACCCGCCGCCACCGTATGAGCGCCGGTCCATAGATCGGCGTGTTCGACCCCGTCTTCATAGGCCTTAACGATGGGCGCGCAACCCGAGGCCTGAACCGCCACCATGCGCGGGCGCTTGGGCCCAATCCAACCGAGGGCCTCAAGCTCCGCAAAGGCCTTCCACATGCCGATCAAACCGGTGCCGCCGCCGGTCGGATACATAATCA
This sequence comes from Alphaproteobacteria bacterium, assembly GCA_047621105.1. Lineage (GTDB taxonomy): Bacteria > Pseudomonadota > Alphaproteobacteria > SMXQ01 > SMXQ01 > WHSO01. Next base: position 12,784 of record JBLHLO010000001.1, on the reverse strand, counting down.
CATCGGGCACGTCCCAGCCCAATTGCTCGGCCAGTTCGAGGCCCATGGTTTTTTTGCCCTCGATCCGGTAGGGCTCCTTCAAGGTGTTGGCTTCGAACCAACCGGCTTTGTCACGGCCATCAACGACGATCTTGCCGCAATCATTAATCAAGCCGTTGACGCGGTAAACACGGGCCCCTTGCAACGCAATTTCGCGCACGTTCACTTCCGGCGTGTCATCGGGACAAAAGACGATGCTTTCAATGCCGGCCCGCGAACAATAAGCCGCCAGCGCCGCGCCCGCGTTACCGTTGGTCGCCATGGCCATCTTGGTCACGCCCAGTTCCTTGGCCATGGACACCGCCAGCACAAGCCCGCGCGCCTTGAACGACCCGGTCGGCAGGCGCCCTTCGTCCTTGACGATGATCTCTCCGGAACCAAGTTCCTTTTGCAAGCGCGGCAAGGGCACCAGCGGCGTCATGGTTTCGCCCAGGCTGATAATGTTTGCCGCACGTCGCACCGGCAAGAGCTCCCGGTAGCGCCAAAGATCGGGCGCGCGATGAGCAAGGTCCCCACGCGACACCGCTTGTTTGACGGCACCCAGATCATAGCGCACCAACAGCGGCTTACCCGACGATGACAAGTTGCACACTGTATCGGCGGGCAGATGTTCCCCCGTCATCCCGCATTCGAGATGGGTAACGAAAGTCGGCCGCTCTGTCGTAACGTTATTTTCCATCAAACGGGCGGGCGTCACGTCACCGGCGTTTTGAGATCACCGATGCCGTCGATATGACCTTCCATGACGTCGCCCGAAACCACCGCCGCCACGCCCTCGGGGGTGCCGGTATAGATCAGGTCGCCCGGATGGAAATCGATCAATTGAGACAGATGCGCAATGCTTTCAGCCACGCTCCAAATCAGGAAGCTGATGTCGCTTGATTGCCGGGGTTCGCCGTTGACCTTGAGCCAGATCGCGGCCTTGTCGGGATGGCCGATCTTGGACACGGGCTGGATCGCCGAACAGGGCGCGGAGTAATCGTAAGACTTGCCCATTTCCCAGGGGCGGCCCGCGTCTTTGGCCGCGTTCTGGATGTCGCGCCGGGTCATGTCGAGGCCGACCGCATAACCGAACACGTGATCAAGCGCCTGTGCCTCAGATATTTTTGACCCTGCCTTGCCGATGGCCACCACCAGTTCAATCTCATGGTGCAGATTCTTTGTTCCCGACGGATAGGGGATGGGATCACCGTTTTGGACGATCGCGTCGGTCGGCTTGGCAAAGAAGAACGGCGGATCACGATCGGGGTCGGAGCCCATTTCACGCGCATGGGCCGCGTAATTGCGTCCGACACACCAGATGCGGCGCACGGGGAAAGTGTCATCGGACCCGACAACGGGAAGCGTGACCACCGGCGCGGCGGGAACGGCATAGCTCATGGGAAAGTCCTCTTGCTCTGTTGGCTAGCGGTGCTGAAACGGGCCGAGAAGCCCGGGGCGCCCCTGATATACGCAAATGACGGCGCCAGGGCAACCGGGTGGGGCCCTCACTTAATCGCCAGCACCGAGGGTCAGCGCCGCCACCACCGCATTATTGACCGGGGTGGGCACGCCCGCCTCTTGGCCAAAACGGACCACGGCACCCGACAGCCAAGCCAACTCCAACGCCTTTCCGGCCGCCCGGTCATGGGCCATGGACGAGGTCATGGCCTCGGGCAAACTGTCGGCGAAGGCGAGACGGGTTTCGGCAAAATCACCGGGCAGAGGCACGCCGCGGGCCCGGCCCACTGCGGCGGCCTCACTCATGACGTCGAACAAAAATCTGCGGCTATGTGCATCGGTACGGATCTCACCAATAGGTTTGCCGGTGACCGTGGTGGTCGCAGCAAGGCCGACCAAAAACACGAATTTTTGCCAAAGAGCGAAAGTCATATCATCAGGCACTTCGGCATCGATGCCGGCTATCACGAGATTGTGAACGATATCGCCGACCGGCGCCCCGGGATTGACGCTGAGCGCCCCCAGCTGGATCCGCTGATTGGTGCCGATGTGGCGGATCACCCCCGGGGCCTCAACCACCGCCGCGATATAGGCGATGCCCGCGGCCACATGCCCCGGGCCAAAAGCATTGGCCAGCAGATCCTCGGCCTCGACCCCGTTCTGCAAGGAAATAACCAGGGTTTCGGGCCCTACCGCCGGGGCCAGCGCCGTGAGCGCCGCCGCCATATCGGTTAGCTTGACGGCAACAAAAATCACATCGGTGGGGCCGAGTTGCCCCGGATCCGCCGCCACCTGGACCTTGGGCAAGGCCATATCCCCCTGCGGGCTCAGGACCTTCAAACCATTGTTTTGTATTGCTTTTAGGTGCTCCCCGCGGGCGACAAAACCGACCTCAAAGCCGGCCTGGGCCAGCCGGGCGCCAAAATAGCCGCCGACCCCGCCCGCCCCCATCATCATGAACCGCATATCCGTTCCCTTTGGGCCTTAACGGAATCACCTGCCTTGACCAATGCGGGTAGGCAGAGTCATCATCCCCTTAATAGCGCGCTGAAAATCAAATGGATTTCAGCCCATGATAAAAACGTATGACAAACCTACGATAAAACAACAGGGAACGACATGACGTCATTCTGCCCATCAGAATCTGCGTTTATCAAACTACAACGATAATAAACGCGCGCGGGCCCCGGTGGGTGCGACGCTATTTGGAATTTGGAATACCAAGGTTCATCGAACCTATTCCTACCGCTTCAGGGTCGATCAACCTGCAAGCGTTCAATAACTGGGAGACTAAAATGCAAGATGATTACCAAATGGAATTAAACCGCCGCCGCTTCCTCATGGGCAGCGTGGCCACCCTTGCGGCAGGCATCATGAGCTCCGGCTGGATCGCCGATGCCGCCGCCGCGGGCTTCCCGTCGAAAAATATCCGCGTCTACGTCCCCACCCGCCAGGGCGGTGGCGCCGACCGCAACCTGCGGCTGGTGACGACCCTGTGGAAAGACATTCTCAAAATCAATTTCGAACCCGCCTTCTACCCGGGCGCAGCCGGCCGTGTTGCCTATGAAACATATATGGGTAAGGCAAGTGGCGACGGTCATGATCTCATTTTCGGTAACATGGGACCGGAAGTGCTGAACTGGGTGGTCAAGAAGCCGACCTTCCCGCTCGATGCCTATCGCTACTTCTTCCGTGTGGACGAAGACCCGAGCATGATCTTCGTCGGCAAGCGGTCCAAGCTCAAGACCATCGATGACATCGTGGCTGAGGGCAAGAAACGCACCGTCAACTTCGCCACCAGCCGCATCGCCCATCCGGCGACCATCGGTGTGCTGGCCCTGGGCAAGGCCACCGGCGCCAGCTTCAACCCGATCCCACTGTCAGGGGGACGCAACACCCGTAACGGTGTCGCCACCGGCGAAATCGACTTCGGCGCACTGCCGGCCGGCGGCATGGTAGTGCAGCGCAAGAACTTCAAGATGCTGCTGCTGTTTGCGGACAAGAATGTGCTCGGCGAAAAAGCGCATAACGCCCCCACGGTCAACGATAAATACGGCACCAAACTGCCACCGCTGGTTTCGGCGCGGGCCTTCGGTATCAAGACCGAAGTGATCGAAAAATATCCCGATCGCATGAAGGTCCTAGAAGACACGCTGCGCCAGGTCGTCGCCCTGGATGCCTTCAAGAAAGCAGTGATCAAGGCCAAGGCCCCCTGGGAACTGATCAGCCCGGGCGGACAGAAGGAATGCGCCGAATACGTAAAGAGCATCGTTGCCATCGGCAATGAATACCGTGACCTTCTGCGCGGCGCTGAAGCCAAGGCGAAGGCCAAGAAGAAAAAGGGCAAAAAGAAAAGCTGATCCCGCATTAGCCCAGCCAAGTGCGGCAAGGAACAGGGGCGGTGGACGGGTAACGTCCGCCGCCCGGTTCCGTTATCAACACGATCCATTTGACCCTTTTCACTAATCCAGTGAGTCGAAAACATGTCTGAAGAATTGCCCGGCGGCATCGATACCGTCGACGTGCTCAAAAAAAAGCCACACCAATCAGCCGGCGCCGAATTGATCATTCCTGTGGCAGGCACCGTGTTCGCCCTCTATTACTTCACGACGATTTGGAACTCGCCCTGGACGGCACAGGTCAGCGCCTTCTTCATCGGCAGCATATTGATCCTGTGCAGCATCGCCGTGACCATTCGCATCATCGGCGCCATTAAGCGTGGGGAGGCAACATTCAATTTCACCCTCCTGATCGAACCCCGGGATTTCATCGTCAAGCGCGTCATCCTATTCTTTCTCATTCTTGCCTATATCATCGTCGTCCAATGGGCCGGGTTCACGCTCACCACCTTCGCTTTTCTCTTTCTCGCCATGGCGCTGTTGAATGAACGCAAGCGCCTCGGCCTGATCACTGTTCTGTCAGCCACCCTGGCCATCGGAGGCTGGCTATTGTTCGTGGTCGCTTTTGCTGTGCGCTTCCCGGCCGGACCATTTGAGACTCTGATGAAGGGGATCATGTAATGGAATTCGATCCCCATATGTTTATCGAACTGTTTGCAGAAACCATCGCCTATTGGTGGGTGATCATCCCGGCAATTTTCCTGGGGCTTATTGTCGGCGCCATTCCCGGTTTCTCGGCCGCCAACACCATTATCATTTTGTTGCCGCTGGCCTTCGTCATGCCGGTCGAAGTCGGCTTCGTCTTCATGATCGCGCTCTATGCATCGTCGCGCATGGGGGCAGGCATCCCGGCAATCTTGGTCAACATTCCGGGCACTGCGGGCGCGGCGGCGACGCCACTCGACGGCTATCCCATGACCCAACAAGGCCGGGGCCAGCAGGCCCTGGCGATTTCCTTCACCGCGTCCACCATCGGCGGCTTGCTTACCACTATCCTCGCCCTGCTCGCCATGCCCTGGTTGGCTGAGATTGCGTTCTATCTCCATTCGGTGGAAATGATTGTCGTCATGCTGTTCGGCATCTCCTTGATCGCCACTATTGCCGCGCGCGATACCCTGAAAGGACTTTTGGCCGGCTTCTTCGGGTTGATGATCGGAGCTATCGGTGCCGATTTCGTCTATGAGACGCCGCGCGGCACCATGGGCTTTCTCGAACTCTATGATGGCGTGCCGCTGATCCCGGCGCTGGTCGGGTTGTTCGCCATATCCGAGGCAATGATCGTCATCGACCGCGATTCAATCCTCACCGAACGCGGTCAGATCGCCATGCAGGAAGGCGGCTGGGGACCCACCATCGAAGGGATCCGCGAGACCCTCAAACGCTGGTGGCACGTGGTGTGGACGGCGATCATCGGTCTGGTGATCGGCGTCATTCCCGGCGCCGGCGCGGCCATCGCCTCATTCGTCGCCTACCAACAATCGCGCACCTTCTCCAAAACGCCGGAGCTTTACGGCACTGGCCATATCGAGGGCCTGATTGCCCCCGAATCAGCTAATAACGGTGTCACCTCGGGCACCCTGGTGCCGCTCTTGATCATCGGCATTCCCGGTGGCGCCACAGCGGCGATCATGCTGGTCGTGCTGCAGTATCACAATGTCACCATGGGCACGGAACTGTTCCTCAACAACCCGCGTCTCGCCTATCTGCCGTTCACGGCCATGGCTGTGACATATTTCCTGATGATCTTCACCATTCCGCCGCTGGCGCGTTACATGTCGCGGGTAACTGTGGTGCGCACCGTCTTTATGGCACCAATCGTTATTTCGTTCACCCTGGTGGGTGCCTTCGTGTCGCGCGATTACCAGTTCGACATGTTCCTGGCGCTAGCCTTCGGCGTGATCGGCTACATTGCCCGCAAGACCGGTTACCACGTTGCAGCGATCTTGATCGGCGTCATCTTGGGGCCACTCTTGGAAGGCTATTTCATCCGCGCCATGAAAATGTCCCAGGGCGACATCACGGTCCTGTTCATGTCGCCACTGGCAAATGTCCTGTGGGGATGCCTGTTGCTTAATCTCGCGATCCCGTTCTGCATGGACTGGCGTCGCGCCAGGAAGAAGGCGGCGGGTGGCTAAAAAAGCCTGGATCAGGAAAAAGGCGTCGCCGCCCGTTCTATTCCACCCCGGTCGACAGGAACACGGCGCGGCTTTCTACACTGATAATAAAATCCAGAAAATCGCGCGCCAGCACCGCATCGGGAGCGGCCTTACAGAGCGCCGCTTCATATTCGGTGACGTTGCCGATCGCCTCGGGCAAGGCAGCGACCTGACGCACGCCCAAGGATTCATAGCCGCGAAGCGCCGACGACTGGCCGAATCCGATAGCTTTGCGCCCGGCATCGCTGGCGAGGAACACCATCGCCTCTTCCGCGTTCGGGTAGCGCTGAATGCGGTCGGCGACTTCTACGCCAATGCCGAGGCGGTCAATCATATCGGCGATATATTGCCCAGACGACGCGGTATTAAAGACAATTCGATCCGCCGCCTGAATGGCGTCGCGCACCGCATCCGGGGTCGAAAGATCAGGCACCGGCGCGTCCTTATGCAGGGCAATCGCCGCCTTGACCCCGCCCAGCGATTGGCGGCTCGCCCCGTCCAGCTTGCCTTCGGTGACGAGATCGACGACCAGCTGCTTCGGCCCGGCGACGAGGCCAAGCAAACCGGTGCCGTCCTTGGTGATCTCCCGCAGTTCAGGAGCCGGGCCAAAGGTGATTGCCACCTTAGCCCTGCGCGCCTGTTCAAAGACTGGGGTCAACAATGCCATGGCCGGCTTAACCGCGCCCGCGCTCAAAACTTCCAATGTCGGCATGAATCAGCTCCTTTGGGACTAACGCCCCTGGCAGTAATCACCTGCGTTTTACGATATATTGGCGCGAGCATAACCGCCGCCGCTGCCCTTGTCGAACCTACCCCACCCCTAAACAGGAGCCCCTCATGAGCGACGATAAAGACGTCGACATTCTTCCGCCCGACGTGGATCCGGATAAAAAACTTTTAGGCGTGCGCAAAATTCGCGCCACCAACAAGGCCGAAGCCAAGACCGTTTCGCGGGTGCGCGGATTCGAGGTCATTACCGATGAAAAGACCGGCACGAATATCGGCCCGTCACCATTGGAAACCGTCCTATCCGCCCTGGTCGGCTGTGAAGGGGTGATCATCAACCGTTGCGCCAAGGCGATGAATTTCCGCTACACCGGGGTCGATTTTGAATGCGATGGTTGGGTCGATGCACGCGGCTCACGCGGCGTGGTTGGTGTGCGCCCCCATTTCGAACGGGTGGACCTCAAGATCATCATCCAGACCGACGAGCCGGCAGATCGCCTCGCCAAGCTGCGCAAAAATGTGGAAATGCGCTGCCCGGTCATGAACCTCCTGAAGGACGCGGACGTCACCATGAACGTGGCCTGGGAAGCGCAACCCGCGTAAATTCCAATCATGACACTGACAACAGTCAACATATTTGCCCTCGGTGGCACGATCGCCATGGCCGGCGCCCCTCGTGGCCGAGGTGCAAAAACTGCGGCCCCAGCCAGGCGCAGCGGATCGGCCAAGGGTGTCGTGCCCCGGCTAACCGCCAAGGCACTGACCAACGCGGTGCCGGAACTTTCACGCATTGCCCGCATTAAGCCCATCGATTTCCGCCGCTTGCCCGGCGCGCATCTAACCGACAATGACTTGGTCGAACTGGCCCGCACCATTATCAAGGGCCGCAACCCCGCCGTTGTCACCCAGGGCACCGACACCCTCGAGGAAACCGCCTTTGCCCTCGACCTCATGGTTGGCACCCGTGTGCCGGTGGTGGTAACCGGCGCCCTGCGCCATCCGGGCCTCGCCGGGGCCGATGGCCCGGCAAATTTGCTGGCCGCGGTCACCGTCGCTGCCAGCGAGGCCGCCGAGGGACTCGGCACTTTGGTAGTCATGGGCGACCGTATCCATGCCGCAGCCCTGGTGCGCAAAACCAACGCGACGGCGCCCGATGCCTTCACTTCACCCAATGCGGGACCGATCGGCTTCCTTGCCGAGAGCCAGGTTCGAATCCTGCTCTACCCCGCCGCACGGACCGCTATTAACCCGGTGATCAGGCCCAAGGACATGCGCCCGGTGGTCATCATCACCGCCCATCAGGGCGATACCGGCGAAATGCTGCGCGCCGCCCTGGACCGGGACATCGCCGGCGTCGTCATCGCTGCCATGGGGGCGGGCCACCTGACACCGAAGGCCGCCGACGCGGCGGAACAACTCTGCCGCCAGGCCCCGGTGGTGCTGGCCAGCCGCACCGGCGCCGGGCCGGTTTTGATGCATACCTACGCCTTCACCGGCTCGGAATCGGACCTCGCCTCACGCGGATTAATCCGGGCTGGCTGGCTTGATGCGCCCAAGGCCAGAATCTTGCTCGCACTCGCGCGCCGGGCCGGTTTCGATAGGCGCCGTACCCGTACCGCCTTCGCCGCCTATGGCGGGGGCTGAAGCCCCAAGTCACGGATCCTGCTTGCCTGAGCACCTCATCGCTAGATAAGCGGCGCGCGGCGGCGTAAACGGGCGCGGAAACCCGGAATTCAGTCACGGTTAGCGCCAAAACTCCCTAGTTTTTAAAGGGTTTGAGTCGTCCAGTGGGCGATACTGGCTTGAGGGCGAGGCCCCTTTGATATATTGTATACCAGATCTCAAATCGGGGGTTTTTGGAACCACGCCCATGTCTGAAAATGTTCTCAAAATTCAGCCGATCAAAGAGAATTTTAGCCTCAACGCCCGCATCTACGACGAGCTCAAGGCGGCCATCGTCACCATGAACATCTACGATGATGACGCCGAGCTGCGCCTCGACGAACGAACCCTGTCCGAACAATTCGGCATCAGCCGCACGCCCTTGCGCGAGGCGCTGGCCCGGCTCGATCAGGAAGGCCTGGTGCGTATCGAGCCCCGCCGCGGCATCTATATCAGGCGCAAATCGAAGCAGGAAATTCTCGACATGATCACCGTCTGGGCCGCGCTGGAAAGTATGGCCGCGCGCCTGATCACTGCCGAGGCCAGCGACGACGAAATCGCCACCATGCGCCGCATGCTCAGCGTCTATGACACCAACAAAGTGACCGAGCATATCAACGAATATTCGGAAACTAATATTTCCTTTCACCAGGCGATCATCTCGCTCGGTAAATGTCCGTTGATCGATGAGATTACCGATCGTCTTTTCATGCATGTCCGGGCCATCCGGGCGCGCACAATTTTCGAGGAAGACCGCGCCAAACGTTCCATCGAGGACCACCTCGCAATCGTTGAAGCGTTGGAGGCCCGCGATACCGAACTGGCCGAGCGGCTGGTTCGTGAACATACGCTTAAACTGCGCGACCATGTGGCGCGTTACGTAGATATCGATTGACCGAGTAAGAAATTCCAGGACCCTTGCGGTCCAGTGAAGGAGAGTACCATGGCAGAACAGAACACCGTTACGGAAGGGGGGCCGCAGGATCTGACGGACGGCTTCCACCTGATCATCGACGCACTGAAACTCAATGATCTCAACACGATCTACACCGTGCCGGGCATTCCGATTACCGATCTTGGACGCTTTGCCCAGTCGGAAGGGATGCGGGTGATATCGTTCCGTCACGAGCAGCATGCAGGCAATGCCGCCGCAATTGCGGGCTTTCTCTCTAAGAAACCCGGTTTATGCCTCACCGTCTCGGCTCCAGGCTTCCTGAACGGCCTGACCGCACTTGCCAACGCAACGGTCAACTGCTTCCCGATGATTCTGATGTCGGGTTCATCCGAGCGTGAGATCGTCGACCTGCAGCAAGGCGACTATGAGGAGATGGACCAACTCGCGATTGCCAAGCCGCTCTGCAAGGCGGCGTTCCGTATTCTGCACGCCGAAGATATTGGTATCGGTATCGCTCGCGCCATCCGCGCCGCGGTGTCGGGCCGGCCGGGCGGCGTGTATCTCGATCTCCCGGCCAAGCTGCTCGGCCACACTATGGATGCAGAGGCAGGCAGGAAGTCTCTTGTTAAGGTCATCGATCCGGCGCCAGGCCATATCCCCTCGACTGAGTCGATCGCGCGCGCGCTTAATCTTTTGAAGAATGCAAAGCGGCCGCTGATCATTCTTGGCAAAGGCGCTTCTTATGCGCAGGCTGATGCGGACATTCGCACCCTCGTCGAGAAGAGCGGCATTCCCTATCTGCCGATGAGCATGGCGAAGGGCCTCCTCCCCGACACGCATCCCCAGTCGGCTGCCGCGGCGCGCTCGCTGGTCCTGCAGAAATCCGACATTGTGATGTTGATCGGCGCGCGCCTCAATTGGCTCCTGTCACACGGCAAGGGCAAGACGTGGGGGCCACCTCACTCCAAACAGTTCATTCAGATCGACATCGAGGCCAAGGAGATGGACTCGAACGCCAAGATCGCGGCCCCTGTAGTCGGCGACATTGGCTCGTGCGTTTCTGCGCTTCTCGAAGCGATGGGCGACAAGTGGGAAGCAGCCCCCGCCGAATGGACCAGCGAGGTCAAGGAAAAGGTCGACAGCAATGTCGAGCGAATGGCACCGAGACTGCAAAACAACAATGTCCCGATGGACTATCACGGGGCACTCGGCGCACTGCGCAGGATCATCAAGGATCGCCCGGACACGGTGCTCGTTAACGAGGGTGCCAACACGCTCGACTTCGCCCGTTCAATCATAGACATCTATAAACCGCGCAAGCGCCTCGACGTCGGCACTTGGGGTGTCATGGGCATCGGCATGGGTTACGCTATTGCAGCCGCGGTCGAAACTGGAAAGCCGGTCCTGGCTGTCGAAGGCGACAGCGCCTTCGGCTTTTCCGGCATGGAGATCGAGACGATCTGCCGCTACAACCTCCCAGTCTGCGTTGTTGTCTTCAACAACAACGGCATTTACCGCGGCACTGATGTCAACCCGACCGGCGGCCCCGATGTGGCGCCAACCGTATTCATCAAGGATTCGCGCTACGAGAAGATGATGGAGGCCTTTGGCGGGGTCGGCGTCTATGCCACCAGCCCTGACGATCTTACGCGCGCAGTGATCGAAGCTTTGGAGTCGGGAAAACCGACACTCGTCAACGCCATCATCGACGAGAAAGCCGGCACCGAAAGCGGGCGGATCGGCAATCTCAATCCGCAGAGCGTCGTCGCGAAGAAATAAGTGAGATCTGTCAATCGAACCACGTCCCTGAAGGGGGTATCAAATGGAAGCGTTGAAAGGCGTTAAAATTCTGGACTTCACCCACGTCCAGTCAGGCCCCACCTGCACCCAGCTGCTGGCGTGGTTCGGGGCGGATGTCGTCAAGGTGGAACAACCCGGCGTCGGCGACGCCACACGCGGCCAGCTGCGTGACATACCGGACGTGGATTCTCTCTACTTCACCATGCTCAATCACAACAAACGGTCCATCACGGTCAACGGCAAGAACGAAAAAGGCAAGGAAGTCATAGAACGTCTGGTGAAAACCTGCGACGTGCTGGTGGAGAACTTCGCCCCCGGCGCGCTCGATCGCATGGGCTTCAGCTGGGAGCGCATCCAGGAACTGAACCCGCGCATGATATACGCCTCCATCAAGGGGTTCGGCCCCGGGCCCTACGAAGATTGCAAGGTCTATGAAAACGTCGCCCAATGCGCCGGCGGCGCGGCCTCTACTACCGGTTTTCTCGACGGACCGCCGACCGTAACCGGCGCCCAGATCGGCGATTCCGGCACCGGCTTGCACTTGGCGTTCGGCATCGTGACGGCATTGTTCCAACGCGAATCTACAGGCAAGGGCCAGCGCGTGCAGGCCGCCATGCAAGACGGCGTGCTCAACCTGTGCCGGGTGAAACTGCGCGACCAACAGCGGCTCGCCCACGGCCCCTTGACGGAATACAGCCAATTTGGCCGGAACATCCCGTTCGGTGAGGCAACGCCCAGGGCGGGCAACGATTCCGGCGGCGGCCAACCAGGCTGGATTCTCAAGTGCAAGGGCTACGAGACCGACCCCAATGCCTATATCTACTTCATCACCCAGGCTGCAATTTGGGGCAACATTTGCGATGTCATCGGCAAGCCCGAATGGAAAGAGGATCCCGGTTACGCCAAGCCCAACGCGCGCCTCGACAAGCTTACCGAAATCTTCGACGCCATCGAGGCCTGGACCAAGACCAAGACCAAGTTCGAAGTCATGGAGATCTGCAATCCTCTCGATATCCCCGTCGGCCCCATCTTATCCATGAAGGAAATTGCCGAGGAGCCGTCCTTGCGCGAAACCGGCACCATCGTCGAGGTCGACCACCCAGCCCGGGGCAAATATCTAACCGTGGGCAATCCGGTCAAGCTATCTGCTTCCCCGTCGGTAGTGAAACGTTCACCGCTGCTGGGCGAACACACCGAAGAAATCCTCAGTGGTTTTTTGGGTTTTAGCGACGCGGAAATTGCTGACATCAAGGAGAGCGGCGCCGTCGGCAAATAGACCTACGGCCAATCAATCATTGGCAACAATAAATTATTGGCGCGGCGCATTGCCACCTGGCACCGCCGTTGGGGAGGACAACATGGCATTCGATAAAGGCGCGGTTGAAAGCGTCCTAGAACAGGTCAAGGCCGATCACAGAACTTCCTTGACGGCGCCAGAGGCAAAAATCGTCTGTGACGCTTACGGCATTCCACTGCCGCAAGAGGGCCTCGCCACTTCGGCGACCGAAGCGGCAAAGCTCGCCGACGGCATTGGCTATCCTGTGGTGATGAAAATCGTTTCCGCCGATATCCTGCATAAAACCGAGGCCGGCGGCGTCAAGGTCGGCGTCGGTGATGCCACTGCCGCGACCGCTGCCTATGACGAGATCCTAGCCAATGCCAAGGCC